>WQST01000115.1 GCA_009787745.1 Lachnospiraceae bacterium | reverse complement strand
CGGCCAATGGCCGCCCGATAGTTTATTCATGTTCATTATAGTACTCAGCAGGTTGATAAACATCATTCGATACAACAGGAGCAGGCGGCGGCTCAGGATGTGCTTGTAAATACGATGCCACATTCCTGACATGGTCAATGTTATTAGTCGCAATAGCGGCATAAATTTGTTCTAAAGCCGCACCGTTCTGCGTAAAGGTGCCGACTGTCGCGGTACGGGGTACAGCTATATAGGAACTGCTGTTAACTTGCTCACGCCCAACCTCAACGCCGTCTACTTTTTCAATTTTCCATAATCGGGCTTTGAACCCTGTATATGCCGATTGGATATTGATAAAACCAATCGGCTGACCTGCATCTTGCTTGATAATCTCACCTTCAGGCTGCCTTGTTTCCAGTATTTCACTTTGATAAATGATTTCGCGATTATTATCACGGCTCTCTTTTCCATAAATCGAAAATGTAAGCTTCTTATCGGACGAAGTATCACCAAAAATAAATATCGGCGACTCCGAATTATTAACGAACTTCAAATTCATACCTGTTGATTCTGCAATCGCTGAATCCATCGACGGCTCGACATAAGAAACCATCATCGAATGGTTATGGCGTTCTGTTATTTCAAGTTCCGCCAGCAAAACCGCATTATATAATGTAGTTGTAACCTGGCAAATACCGCCGCCAAGACTATCAACCAGTTCACCGCGCAAGAACGACCCCGCTAACATGTATCCATTTGATTCTTCAAACGGCGTTACCGAACTCAAGGCATTAAACTCGTCACCCGGATATAAAAGCTGTCCGCTGATAAGTCTGGTGCCATTAGCAATATTGGCGCTCCGATTACTGTTCGAACTGGAATAGCTCGTTGTATATGTTCCCAAAACATCCGTCAAACTGCTAAGTTCCGCATAAGAACCGCGCGGTTCGGTAACTGACACAACTAGATCAATTGAAGCATTTTCTTTATCCCAATCATTATCCAAATACTCAATAACAAGATCGGCTGAACCGAAAATATCAATTTCAAAACCGACCTGCCCATCGGTGATAACGATTTCACCGTCGATAATTTCCATCTTCGCATCAATCGCGGGCTCATTATACCCCCCGCATTGCTCATTGATAATATCGGTAATCATCGCCGAATCAAAAGAATATTTAAGTTCAAAAATTATATTGGAATTTTCCAAATCTTTAATTGCTTTATATCGTTTGATAATATTCCCTTTTTGCCCTAAAGCGGCGGCTTCATCAATAATTTCAGGATTGCTCCATGTAAAGCCTAGCTCATCAGGGGTCACGACAATATAATTACCGTCTATAATGTTAAAGGTAATTTCCCGCCCGCCAATCTCCGAAACATAATTGCTAATGATTTCCGATGCTTCTGCTTTCGTTTTCCCACCCAAGGCATGACCGTCTATATAAACTCCGCCCAAGATGGTTTCATTCTTGGCTTCTGTATGGCTAACCGGTAATAGGGCGAAAACGGCTATCAATACCGCAAAAAGCAAAAAATTGCTTATTCTTATAAACTTTGGCAAAATTAAAACCTCCTTTGGATTGAATTAACCGATAAAATATGCTAAAGTAGGAATGATTAAAGCCAGAACTAAAATGATTATTATAATTGTGGACATAACCTTACGGGACTTTTTGCTATAGAAATTAAACATTAACTCATTACTCCTTACCGCAATCCATGCGGTTCAATATTTATACAGGTAATTATATATGAATTTTTTCCTTTTTGCAAGTTCATTTACTTTTTTCATCTGGTTAGCACACAGACTTAAAAAAAACAGAAAGATTGAATACCAAAATGAAAAAAGCTTTTGGGATTTGGAAAGTCAAGCTAACAGCACAAGGCGAAAATCGCTTGACGACCTTGATTATATCACAATCCCCTTCGAGACATTGCCTTTCGACGTCCTTTCCGACGACGAAACAATCGCCGATTATCATACGACCGTTAGAAGTATTTCCGAAAAACCGATCGTAAATTTGTCATGCATCTCCAATACGGAACTCAAGCTTCGCTACGGCGCTCCTAATATTACTATTTTATCTCGATTCGATTCGGCTTATACCGTTTTAGCCAGAACATTACAGCAATGGGCGGTAAAGTTAAATGAAGACGGATTCGTTAAAGAAGCGATGGATGTTCTCGAATTTGCGGTTTCAACGAAGACAGATGTCAGCGGTACGTACTTTTTGCTGGCGGAAATTTATATGAATTTAGGAATGTCGGAAAAAATAACATCACTAATTGATACTGCTGAATCCTTAAATTCTTCATTTAGCACGGGAATCGTCAGGCGTCTTGAAGAACTTTTAAGCAACTCATCGGTTTAAAGCAAAACATCATAGGCGTGTCTTGAGTTCAAAATGCGCGCAACAACTACTTGCTTTCTGCCAATATCTCATTTCCCAATCATCTTAAACGGCTTTCATTACATGAAAATGCCATTTCATTACATTTATCATGACAATTAAATATTTCTATATATACTAAATATGGAATTTTATAAATTTAGTATATCACAAAAAGAGAAAGGAAATTTTTATGAAAATTTCTGCTTACCGTCTTATTGCGCTTTTATTAACCATTTGTCTTGTTATTAACCAGCCGATTATGGAAGCTTTTGCAAGTTCCTTCGATGCTATTACTAATGAATCAGATATCTTCATCGAATCAGAAAGTGATGAAGAAGATTTTTTTGATTCTTATGCCGGATATGATTACTCCGCTGTTATTGAAGAAACCGACGAAGAACCATTCGTCATAGGTGAAGATACTTCCGTCCGCGGTGAATATGTAAAAGGTTTCGTAATGAGTGACATAACCACAGTACTCGCTGCGTATAGCCAACCAATTCATTTCATTGGCGAGGATGGCGAGTGGGAAGAAATAAACAATGAACTTATCCCGATAAGGGATACAGAAAGCGGTGAAATTATTGAATATCGTACCAAAGCTAATAGTTTTGAAACTACTTTTCAAAAAGAAGGTGACCAAAACAATCTACTCGAATTAACTGAGGGCGATAATAAAATAAATTTTAGCCTTATCACTGCACCGGAAGATTATATATTGGAAATGTCCGGTGATATGACAATCCAAGTAGATACCGTAGAAGCAACTGTTACGCTCCTTGCGGAAACTGAGAGTGCGGTATCTTTAAATGATGATGATATCACGGGGTTCGAACTTAACCTATCTGAAACAGAAGTATTGTACGAAGATGTACTTCCGGGTGTTAGTTTACAATACATCACACTAAGTAATGGTGTGAAAGAAAATATTATCTTAAACCAAAGGGCTGATTCCTACAATTATACATTTTCTTTGTCTTTAGTGGGATTAAAAGCGCGGTTGGTAGATAATACAATCGAACTTTATGATCAAAATGACCCGGCTAAAATAGAGTATATCTTTCCCGCTCCCTTTATGTATGATAACAACGGTGAGCAAAGTACTTTAGTTTCCTATAACCTTACTGTTATAAATGAAGCGGCTGACCTTATTGACAGCATTGCTCCCGATATGGAAATTTTACTGTCAGATATGGAATCCGAAGAAACTGCCGAGCCAAACGAACCATCGGAGATTGTAGAAGAACCAACGGAAAATTTAATGGAAGAGACGGAGAATGAAGGAAATATCGAATCGGAAACCGCCGGGCATGAAGAGGAATTAATACAAACGGAACTTTTAGAATTTCTGCTTTTGACATCCTTATCGGAAAATATAGATGAAAACTCTGATATAGACGAAACAGATACAGAAGATGATACAGAAGAATTGCCAGATAATAATCTCGAACCTTCGGAATTAGAAGATGATTTCGAAACGATTAGTCCGGATGAGTCAATCCCGGATGAAAATGTTATGGAGCAACTGGTCGAAGACCTTGATGATGCTATTGCTGAGAAATTAAAAACAGAGAACTACTATATCTTCACCATAAATGCCGATGAAAATTGGATTAATGCTGATGAACGAGCATTTCCGGTCGTAGTAGACCCTATTTTGCAGAAATTGCGGGCTAATGAAGCGGATACTGCTTTTGGTGAGGTTAGCTATTATTGCCAACATGGCAATGCTGAGTGTACTCATTATAGTTGGGAAACAAATATTCAGACATGGGGACATGTAGGGCGTGTTAGGAGCGACCCATCACCTTCATATGTTATTTTTTATGTAGATTTATTTTATAATTTTTTATCCACCCCAAATATTCAAATTAGTAGCGCTATTTTCCGTATCCAGACTAGCTGTAATATAGCCAAAAGACTTGAGTTATACAGTGAATCTTTAATTGATTTTGGCACCACTACGCCTAATGATCCAGATGCCAAAAAAAGTTTGACTTTTGACATTACTCGCTTATTTATGACTGGTGATACATATGCTTATTTTGAAATTCATGCGCAGAATCCAAATGAAAATAATTTCGTGAACATTACGCCCCAATTTGGCTCATCTCCCTATCTAACCATTACCTACCGTGATTTTACAGGTCTTGAGCCATATATTTCCACTCACTCTCAATCAGTTGGTCGTGCTGGGACTGGCTATATCACCGACTATAATGGTAACTTAACCTATATCCATAACGATGTAAGCACGGTTGGAAATCGAATGACCGCCGATTTAAAACATGTTTATAACAGCACACCAAACCCCATAATCAAGAATCTTGATCCTTTCACTAAAGCCGGAAATAACTGGCAGTTAAACTATCAACAGACCCTTACCACCCCCGTAGGCGAAGCTGATATTAATACATACCCACATGTCTGGACAGATGGCGATGGAACCAAACATTATTTTAAGAAAGCTACAGTAACATACTGGGTAAACGGCGCAGACAGAGCTGTTTCAGGTGCCGCCGATGAAGACGGACTCGGTCTTTTCGTAGTCCCGGTTGAAGATGCCGCCCTTAAACTTATCTACCCCTTTAAAATAGTTGACCGAAGCGGCTCTACCTCAATGTATTTCGACAAAGCAGGCCGCCTCTGTCTAATAACTGATGCCAATCAAAGAGAAAACGCGGCTAATGCTTCTACTAAAGATAGAAACCGTATAGAAATTGTTTATAGCAATACAGGACTTTCGAACGCAACTATGGATAATGGTAACTTTAAATATTTCAGTGATACCGTTCAGTGGCTTCTTGATAATTTAAATATTGGTTATACAACTGCTGAATGGCGAGATTACGGCTTAGAAATTCATCAATACATAACCAAAGATCTTTTTCAAACGATAATTTTTTTTGAAAATAGAGAAATTGATCCGTTTATTCGTGTTGACAAAAGCTTAAATACGGAATTTAATGCATTTCGTACTCAAATAAAAGCACTTTGTGATGCTCCAAACTCAAGCATCGCAACCCGAAAAACCGCTCTAACTACTGCAATGACCAGAATTAAAAATGTCCAGAAGAAAATAGATGAGCTTGATCCTATACTTTGTCGTAGAATCGTTAAAATAATCGATGCGGCGAATAAAGAGATAATCATCGAATACGGCTCTAATGGTTTAATCAGTTCAATAAGCGACCCGACCATTGAAATAAAAGCCCCTGTGACTACTAATAAGTTACATTATAAATATAACAGTTCCGGAGATTTAACATCAATAACCTACCCCTACCCGGCTCCGGGAATGAATAGCGGTAATTGCGAATCGCTCTATACATATATTGATGGACGCTTAGCGTCCGCTAAAAACGAGACAGGGTACAGCATAAGCTATAGCTATCATAACAATAGCTACAGAGACCTTGGAAAGGTGAGCCGAGTAGATGAATATGCCGGTTCTGTCAAAGGTCAATCCGTAAGCATCAACTATCGTTACGGCGAAAGCACTACCTACCGCTTTTCCGGTAAAGATAATATCCTTGGCAACGCTGATGATGTTTTTAATACCTATAACTTTGATTTTGACGGTAAAACATTGTCAATCCGTTCAGAAAGTGCCGGAAAACTACTGGGCGGTTCAATGTATTCATATACTCCTAATGGCGGGCAAAATGCGAATAAGTTGACAGAAAGCGCACAGGGTAGTGCTCATACAATTAATTTACTCAAGAATCATAGCTTTGAACGCGGAACCAATGGCTTAGAGCATTGGACTTCCTACAGTACCTGTACTACAGCCGCTAATCATACCATGGATACTGTGACAACAAGACCATTCATCGGTAAGCGAACATTAAGACTCCAATCCCGAAGCGGACACAACGGTCGGATAGGTTTTCGACAAACTGTCACAAACTTAAAACCGAATGTCGACTATACCTACTCAGGTTACATTAAAACCGAAAGTTTTCAGGGAGATGCTTATCTTACCCTAAAACCGGCGGCAGGTGCGCAAATCATCTTATCAAATGAAAGCGGTAATGCCATAATTACCAATACCGATGGCAGTATTCAAACCTTATCGGTCAGTGAAAATAGCAGTGATATTATCTCAAGAGCCGTGACAGGTTCTGCTTCCGCTCTAAATGCCGGCTGGGTTCGGGTTAATATAACTTTCCGCGTTTCTAAAGAAACCAGTATTGAAGTTGGTGTTGAAACCGCCCATACTACCGCCGCTAATAAAACTACCACCGCTTTTTTCGATGCTTTACAACTGGAGGAAGGGTTAATTGCCAACCCCTATAATATTATTGAGGACGCTAGTTTCGAGCAATTCGCCATAGGAACGGCAAAACCCGGCTATTGGACTTTCAATAATGGTGGTACTGCCGGAAGTGCAGATATTATTAATGGCGGAATAGACGGTAAGCAAAGCTTTGAAATTAAAGGAGAATTTAATAAAGGCAAAACACTAAGACAAGACTTACAGCTAAGCAACCAAGCAAGCTATGTGCTAAGCGGTTGGTTTAAACTCTCAGATGTGGCTCCGATAACCGGCAACCGCCTCCTAAGGGTGGAAGTAGTTCGCCCCGCATACGATACTGTTGTCGCCAATTCTACATTACAAACCTTCCGTACTTCTATTCAAGATGAATGGGTTTATTTCTGTATGGCTTTACCTAAGTTAGCTAATTGGGATGGCGCATATTTACAGTTTAGACATAGCAATAATGTCGGAAAATTAGAGATTGATAACATCCAATTGCTAAGACAAGATGCGGTATTTAGCAGCTACGATACTGCCGGTAAGTTAATAAACCGCACCGCCGCCGCTACCGAGGAAAAGACTACTCGAACAAGAGATTTAGTCAGAACACATACTAATACCAGTGGTAACGTTGCGACGCATACTTATGATGCAAATACAAATGATCTGACATTAACGACTTATACTGTCGGTCCTGAAGAAAGATATACTTATGATCGATATGGCAATAACTTAACAAAGCAAACCGGAGCTGCCGCTCTTCGCTATTTTGACGAAAGAACTTATAGCGCGGACGGACGCTTTATGTTAAGTGAGAGTAATATTGTAGGAAATATGAATAAGTATAATTACAATGAAACAAATGGTTTATTAGAAAGAAGTATCAACCCTAATAGTATAACTACGGATTATTCCTACAATAGTCGCGGACAACAAACAGCGGTATCACATAATATTATGGGGAATTTTGTTGGTTTCTTAAATACTCACGCCACTTCAAGCATGATTGTACCTATCTTACCACCTACTACCTTTAGCTACAACAGCTTGAACTTATTAAATTCAATCGGACATAATAATTTTAACTACAATTTTACTTATGATGCTTTTGGCAACCGAACATCTATAAAAGTCGAAAACGATACACTAACTGAATATACTTACCAAGCAGGTAACGGCGTACTTCT
>WQST01000114.1 GCA_009787745.1 Lachnospiraceae bacterium | reverse complement strand
AAGTCCGCGGGCTTGGAGAAAGGTGTAAGCTTTGTGGTTTTTCGAATTGCAGTGACTGTGAGAACGCAGGCGCGGCTTGTATTTTTACTTCATTGGACTTAGGTATTGCGGTAGGTTCAGCAGTTTCGCTTGCCGCCGATAACCGTGTTGACAATCGGATTATGTTCACTATCGGTAAAGCCGCCGCTAGACTGGGGCTACTGGGCGACTATAAGCTGATTATGGGAATCCCGTTAGCGGTTTCGGGAAAATCCGTGTTTTATGACAGAGGATAATATAAACAGGTATTTTATTATCAATTCGCATCATATAATATAGCAATATTACATTGGAGTTATGATGTGAACAAATACATAGAAAAGTTAAAGTTTTATTTACCACAAAGGAATGCCGAAACTGAATCGGAAGAGATGAATCGGCGGCAACAGAAGTTAAAGGATATGGCATTTCGCGCCGCGCTTATCCTGATGATGGGTATAGCCCTAATCAGCAGTATTACTGCTGTAACCGGGAAAAGTATTACGGTAACGAATAGTTCAACAGGGCGCGATTTACCTGTTTATTGTGTCCAAACGGATAAAAATCAGATATCCCTATCATTTGACGCCGCATGGGGTAATGAAGATACGCAGATAATATTAGATATTTTGGAGAAACATGACGTTCGTGTCACTTTTTTCATGACGGGCGGATGGGTTTCCGAATACCCTGATGATGTTAAAGCAATTCTGGCAGCAGGTCATGATTTAGCTAATCATAGTGAGAATCATAAGAATATGTCACAGCTTAGTAACGAGCAGATTGCCGAAGAGTTAATGATCGTTCATGATAAGGTCAAGGAGTTGACGGGTGTCGAAATGAATCTGTTCCGGCCGCCTTATGGTGATTATGATAATGATGTTATTAAGACGGCGGCGAAGAAGGGGTATTTGACTGTTCAGTGGGATGTTGATAGTCTCGACTGGAAGGACTACGGTGTCGATTCCATCATCAAAACCGTCTGCGAGCACAAGCATCTGGGGAATGGGTCTATTATCCTGATGCATAATGGTGCTAAGTATACGCATAAGGCTTTGGATACTGTAATTACGAATTTAAAAAGTGCCGGGTATGAATTGGTACCGATTTCGGAACTCGTTTACTACGATAAGTTCAAAATGGATCATGAAGGACGGCAGATTCCGCTCAAATAATTATGAATAAAGCAAAAGCCCGTTTTTGGGCTTTTGCTTTTATTGAGAAATTGCCGTTACGTTCGCCATTTACATTACAAAGCTATTTTACCAAGCTCATTCCCTTTGGAATTAGAGCGGAAAGTTCGCGGTGATACCCCGTTAATGCGGCGGAAAACATCCTTGAAATAATTACTGCTGTTAAAACCGCAATCGAAAGCGATTTTGGTAATAGAATCATCCGTTGTTAGCAGAGCCTGACATGCTTGCTTAATGCGGACGTATGTGATATATTCTTTAAAAGTAATCCCGGCTACTTTTTTGAATTTCCGGGACAGGTAAGTCGGGCTTAAATTGATATTTTTCGCGACTTCTTCCAGAGTCAAAGGGACGGCATAATTTATCGCAATGTACCGATACGCATTTTCGATATCCGAGCTTAATCCGTGTGTTACCACAGGCTTTTCATAAACGAAAATACCGCTTCGTTTTATTCCCAGTAATAATTCTAAAGTCTGAAAAATAAGAAACTGATGTGAATACTCATCGGGAAAATTACTTTCTTCAATCATTCGGTTAAAAATGCTTTCCAATTGCAACCGCCCTCTGTTTAGTAAAATCACCTTACCCGAGCGGTAAACAGCTTCAAAAATATCAGGATTTTGATCAAAAAATTTCTGCGGAATCACTTCTATTTCACAATAAACAACTATCCGCTCACAGGGGACGATGCCTTCATAGCGGGTGCTATGTGAATCGCCCGGGGCGACAATGAAAATATCACCTTCCGTTAGATTATATGTCGTATCATTTAAAGTATAAAGGCAGCTTCCCGATTTTAGGTAAAATATCTCACAATAAATATGTGAATGGTCATAAGTCATAGCAAAGCTGGGAATCCGAACTTTCTTTTCAACATATATACCTTCGATACTGTCTTCTGAATATTTCATAAATACCTCGTATTAATTAATAAAACAGTTGTGATTTATGTAATTTTTACTATATATTCCGTTTTTGACCGGCACTTTTCTGCTATATCTTATATTGAATTGTACCATAACTTCTTATCTATAACAATAATTCAGTCAATAATGTCAATAAAATCTATGTATCAATCAATATTTTCAGCGATTTGTTGATGAGATATAATTAACAAGGCAAATAATATGTAGTATTTCAAAAATAACGCATATTATTCGTATTCTCGGCTTTATTAATCCTTTATATTTAATTTATAAATACTTAATCAAAGTTTTGTCGAGGAGGTTAGTATGGAAGGACTTAAGAGGATACCGCTAAGATTTTGGGCGCCTGTTGCCGGGTTGGCAGGTATTTTGATATGCCTCATGTCAAGTTGGGTGAATGTTACGAACTCCAAAACGATGATTCAAATTGATCCCGACTATGTTAATCTGTTCAATATATTTTCTTTGATTAGCCAGCCTGAAAGCAATTCCATTCAGACATTCATAGTAGTTTTGGTTCTGCACCTTGTTTTGGCGGTCGTCTTATTGATTTCATCAATTGTCTTACTGATAAAAAACAATTACAAAGCGGGGAAATTTCAGGTTTTATTTACTAGTTTGGGTTTCATTCTGTGTTTTGTGGTTCCGCTGATATTTATTATTTTTGCCGCCAGTATCAATGATCCCGCCCTTATGAAGGTAACTGCCGCTCCCGCTATTCAGGCGGTGATTGCGCTTATCGCATTGTTTGCGGGGATTGATAAGCTTAAAAACGCGATTAAAAAGGATTGGCAGTTATATGCGCTTTTGGTTCCCGCGATAATCCTCGTTTTCATCTTCGTTTATCTTCCGATGTACGGGATTCAGATTGCCTTTCGTGACTTAAAACCTGCTTTCGGGATTGCAGGAAGTAAATGGATTGATCTTAAGAATTTTACGGATTTCTTCGGTACTTATTATTCGACCAGGTTGATTACCAATACCTTTTTGCTCAATATCTATGGGCTGCTGTGGGGCTTTCCGATTCCGATTATTATGGCGATTTTCCTTCACCAGCTTACTTCTAAAACGCACAAAAGATTTACCCAAACCGTTATCTATGCACCGCATTTCATCTCGCCCGTGGTTATGGTCGGAATGATTTTCCTGTTCCTTTCTCCGAGTACAGGGCTTGTCAACAAATTAATCGAAGTCCTGGGCGGGACGCCGATTGCATTTATGCTTGATTCGGCATGGTTCAGAACGGTTTTCATCGCAACGGATGTCTGGCAACATGCAGGTTGGAATACGATTCTTTATATTGCGACGCTGACCGCGATTGACCCTTCCCTTAACGAAGCGGCAAAAATCGACGGCGCGACGAAAATGCAAAGAATCAAATATATCGATATTCCTCATCTGCTTCCGATTATCGTAATGCTGCTTATTCTGAACTGCGGAACCTTGCTTGCTTCCAATGTAGATAAAGCCTTACTGATGCAAACGGATGCAAATATTCCGACGTCGGATATTATCGGCCTTTATGTTTATCGGATGGGTATCCAGAACGGGCAATTCTCGTTTACGGCCGCGATTAACCTGCTAGTCAATGTCATAAACTTTGTCATGATTATCACCGTAAATACGATATCCAAACGCTTGAACCAATCAAGTTTATTCTAAATATTAATATTAAGGAGGGGGCTTCATGTCTGATTCTTTGGCGAAAAGAGAAGATAGGCTTTCAAAACGTACATCTAAAGAGAAGTTATTTGACTTCGTTAATAATGTGATTTGGGTTATTATCGTGTTGGTCGTGCTGTATCCGTTGTGGCTTATCTTTATTGCATCCGTATCGAGTGCCGACGCAATTTATGCAGGGAAGGTTCTGATTGTACCGATTGATTTTTCACTAATCGGATATGAAGCGGTTTTCCAGCACCCGCTATTGATGCGGTCATATCTTAATTCGATTATATATACGTTTTTGGGAACCCTTGTCAGCTTTATGGTTACGATGATGGCGGCGTATGCCTTATCAAGATCTTTTTACGGCAAAAAATTCGTCAATCTTTACTTTATCTTTACGATGTTCTTTACAGGCGGCCTGATTCCCCAGTTTTTGATGAACAGGCAACTCGGTTTATATAATACGGTAACGATTATGATAATAATCAACTGTGTTTCGGTCTGGAATCTGATGATTGCCAGAACCTATATTTCGAACTCGATTCCCGGGGAGCTTTATGAAGCCGCAGTTTTGGACGGTGCGGGACACTTTACTTATTTTTTCAAGGTAGTTATACCGCTTTCCAAAACAATTATTGCCGTATTATGCGTTTATTATGGGGTGGCGCGTTGGAATGACTTCTTTACAGCCCTTGTATATATTCGGGATGATGTGAAATTGCCGTTACAAACGGTACTCATGCGCATTATCGCGACAGCGCAGGCAGGTTCTTCACTTGATTCATTCATGGGCTTTTTCGGGGATGGCAGGGTAATTTCGGAAGCTATCAGAAGAGCCGAGGTCGTTAAATATTGTTGTATCGTTGTGGCGACAGCTCCCGTTATCTTCGTATTTATATATATGCAGAAGTTCTTCGTTGAAGGCGTAACGATGGGATCTTTAAAGGGTTAGCGTGAAGAAGCAGTATTGTTTATTTCGCTAATGAAGCGTTAATAATATAATAATATAATAATTTAGGAGGAAAAAATGAAAAAGAAAGTATTATCGATCTTACTGACATGCGTTATGGTATTTTCCTTAGCGGCTTGCGGTAACAACACCAACACCACCGGTAATTCTTCCGGGCAAGGTGAGCAGACAACGACGACACCTGCAGGTAATGATTCACAGACTCAAACAACGACACCTGTTTCCGATGAACCGATTACAATCAATGTAATGCAATGGGCTCTTGATAATCAAACAACAGATTTCGAAAATCTTTGGTTTTATCAACAGCTTGAAGCAGATACTAATGTAAATGTCAATTGGACAGTCGTCAAAGAAAGCGAATGGAACCAAACGCTTAACTTAACATTTGCTTCCGCTGATTTACCCGATGTAATTATCAGACCCAACCAGAATCTCAATATCGAAGATTGGGGTGTTGACCAGGGATTATTAATTCCGCTTGACGATTATCTTGAAGAGCATATGCCGAATTATTACTCTCGCGTCGGGCTTAACAATCTTGAAGAAATCATGCGCTCCAGTGACGGAAAAATGTATTATCTCGGTTATTTGATCGCGCAAAACATCAATCATGAAGCACATTTCTTTATGAATAATACTTGGCTTGAGATGGTTGGAAAAGAAGTTCCCGCGACTGTTGATGAGTTAACCGATGTTCTCAGGGCTTTCCGTGACCAACAACCCGGGGCAAGCGGTATGTATCCGATGAGCGCCGGCGGCGGAATCAATCATCATATCGAAGGTATCTATACTTACTTTGGTATGTTCGGTGTTCCGTTACAACGTTGGACTTATGCCGTTATTCAGGACAATGACAAAATCGTTTTCCCGGGACATTTACCCGGTTTCCGCGAAGCTTGCGAATGGCTTGCAATGTGTTATGCCGAAGGTTTACTTGATCCCGATGCAATAACTCAGGACGAAAACTCATGGAACGCAAAAGTAAACGGCGACCAAGTCGGTTTCCAGACTTACCTCCGCTTAATCAACAGTGCATGGGCGAATCCTGATACAATCGAGAATTGGATTTCCATTCTTCCCCCTGCGGGCAGTCAAGGTGCGACAGTGCCCCGATTGCTGGAAATCCCTGAGTTCGGCGCTGTTCTGACCGTCGCCAATAAGCATATTCCCGAAACCCTTCGCTGGCTTGATGCTCAGTTTGAAACCGAGCGGATGTTAACGGCATTTAACGGCCCGACAAATGCTGACGATATTCATCTCTTAGGGGAAGATGCTCAGGATATCGACGAAGACGGAACGCTTGATGCTCCTCTTAAATTAGAAAACGGTGTCTGGAAAGTCACTTATACTCCCGCTAACGATGCTCTCTACAAAATCGTTCCTGTAGCACAGGGCCAGTTCTTCGCCCCCGGTGATTACTACTTTGATATCTTTGAGTTACCGCCGCACCGTATTGAAAGAATGTCTTACGCGATTAAATATCAAACAGCGGGTGTTGTTGAAAAAAATTCATATATGATTCTGTCACGTTTATTAAAACCGACTCCTGATGATGCGACCGATCTTCAACGTCTGCATGCTGACCTTGAAACTTTAATGAGAGAAAATATTGCTAATTTCATTATTAGCGGTGTGACTGATGATACATGGAATAAGTTCTTAGCTGACGCCGAAAATATTGGTGTTAATAAGTATACCGAAATTTATCAGGGTTACTATGACGCATATATTCAAGCAGTTCGTTAATATTAGTTGAAAGGCGCGGCTTAGTGCATATAATGCCCCCCTCGCGAGGGGGGCATTATATTACGGTTACGGTTCATGGCATACCTTTGTCGGGAAGATTAAAATGATACATACAGAAGTAAAATTCGAAACATCTGATATTCTATTGGGGAAATTAGTTAAATCCGCCGAAGAAAAATTAAAAGAAAATCTGAAAGATTTCGCCGGACGGCGCGTTTTGATTGAGGGTGCGGGATATGAGAAAATATGGTTAGAAACACAGCCGATGGGCGGAGAAATGTACGCCAAAAGGGATTTGGAAGCGGGGCTTAATAATAATCTGCTTTTCATGGAATGTCAGCGAAAAGACGGCCGAATCCCGGGCAGTATCGCGATGATTGACGGTGTTTTGACCCCACAGTTCAATAAGTTCCAAGGTTTTTGTTTTCCTGCCCCTGCTCTTAATATGTACTATCTTAATGGCAGGGACACATATTATTTGGAATTTTTATATCAAACGCTCGAACGTTTTGATATGTATTTGTGGAATGTCCGTGATTCCGACGGCGACGGCTGTCTCGAAACATGGTGTAAATATGATACAGGCGAGGATCATGCCATACGCTACGGCGATGCACCCGACGCGTGGGAAGAAGAGGTTCCCCCGAAGGGTTATCAGTATGTTCCGATTGCTTCCGTTGATATAATGAGTTTTTCGTTTTCAGCGCGGGAGACTTTGGCTTTAATCAGCAGGATTCGTAAGGATGATACGAAGTATGATTATTGGTTTAATGAAGCAAATAAGGTTCGCCGGAAAATAAGAGAATATTTATGGAGCGAGGAGAGGGGCGCATGTCTTGACCGGGATAAAAATCATAGGGTAATGCCGGTCATGATGCATAATAGTCTCCGCGCGATGTATTGGAACAGCTTAATGCCCGACATGGCGGAACGTTTTGTCAAAGAACATCTTTTGAATCCCGCTGAGTTCTGGACGAAGATGCCCCTTCCGTCAGTAGCGGTCAATGACACGCTGTTCAGAAATGTAGCGACCAATAACTGGAGCGGACAAGCGGAAGCCCTTACATATCAAAGAGCGATTAGGGCGCTTGAAAATTACGGCTATGATTGGATAGTTCCTTTACTTGGCCAAAAACTATTCGAAGCAATCGGCGATGATTTAGTCTTCGTCCAGCAATATGACCCATTCACGATGAAGCCGTCCGTTAACCATGGCGAAGGGGGGCGTGATGCCTATGGGCCGGCGATGTTGGCGGTGCTTGAGTATGCCGCGCGTATGTATGGTGTTCATATTGAAAGGGAGCGTGTCTATTGGGGCAGTTTCG
>WQST01000113.1 GCA_009787745.1 Lachnospiraceae bacterium | reverse complement strand
ATCTCAAAACAATTGAGGAAGAAGTTGAGATTATTTACAATAACCAGCGTACATATTTTGAAAGAGATTATGGTTTTGATCGATATCGTATAAAAGACGATTTTGATACTGAGTTTTATATAGTCAGAACAACAGACATAGAGATGCTAAAAGAAATGCGTTGGCGTTTTTCAGAAAACCCTTGTCATGCTCAAATACCACATAATGATGCATCTTCTGGATCACTTTTATACTTTAGCAAAAACAATAAATACTTTATGGGATTTGTCAATAGCGTAAGATCAGTTGATATTGTAAAGAATTTTTGTGAAATGGATGATTGAAGTGGTTAGGCGATGCAGTAAAAGGTGACGATAATGTCAAAAGATATAAAATCTTATCCTAATTCAATTATTGAAATGGATAAAATAGTGCAAAATGCTGTTACTTTCAAAAATAGAAAAGGTAAATTATCTATAAAAATAGTAAAAACTGTAATATTAGTGTATTTTTTATTGGATGCAATGCGACAACCTTACCGGGAGAAGGAGAAGATGAGATGAACAAAGTGTTATTTGAAGAGTTGAAAGAGAAAAAGAGCCACTTATTACTAAGGAAGATTTTTTGCAAAAAGTAGCGAGGAATGAAGGAGTATTATTAGTAAATATCAATGACTTTTAAGATATGCATTTAATGCTTGATATGCTTTGATTTGTTTAGGAGATATTTTGTTATTTGGCATGATACTATATAAATATCATCGCAAAAAGGGAAAGGAAAGGGAAAAATATGTTGCTGACATTAAGTTTTACTATCTTACCGAATAAACAGCGATTTAATGTACAAGTAGATGAGAATCAAGTCATCGCTGATACTTTATCAGTTTTGAATGAAAGAGGGCTGTTGCCAGATCAGATTGATGTATTCAGGGCATCGGTAGAATCAGCACGGAATGAGGGGCATATCAATCCGAGGCTTACATATAGCCAGGCAAATATTTATAACGGCGATATTATTTATGTTGGGAAATAATACTGTTAGCATTTAACATTTTAACCATGAGAGGAAAATATCTTGAAAAAACACACCATAAAAACTATCATCACCATCCTAATATCAATATCACTACTAACAATCGGCATAGGAGTAGGCATCTATTACCGCGACACAACTGACAAAGAAATAAAAGCTGACACCATCCGCTTGATTGCGTTAGTAAATTTAGATGAGGGAGTCTACGCAAACGGCGAAAGAATCAATTATGCCGCCGGCTTAATTCCTCATGTTAGTGATAACTTTGTCTCTGTATCATTAACCGAGGCAAGGAATGGCGTAGGTGAAGGGGTTTTTGCGGCATATATCATCATTCCGGCAACATTTTCAATCTCTGCCCAAAGCATTAATGTGAAGCCGGAAAACATTATGTTAGAGTATGCCTTAAATCCTAATCTTGACGAAAGTGTCCGTACTGATGTAGTAAAAGATATTCATGATTTTGAGAATATCTTAAATTCAAACCTTTCCTATATGTACATAAGTGCCATCCTAAAAGAATTTCATACTGTCCAAGATGGCGCGGATATCCTCATGAAAAATGATATCCGTGATATGAATAATATAGAAGATGTTGTAAGTCAGGAAATAATGACGGCTTTAGAATTTGAAGTTCCTGAAGAGCTTGAAAATATCATCGAAGACATAGATCTAAGCCTTCTATACGATGATAATATTGAGATAATTGAACTAAAGGATAAAATCTACAATGATTTTTACGAAAATGCCAGAGAGGGGTTTTATCTTGTAAAAGATGAAATAAATCTTATGACTGATCCGCTAAATACCTTAAGTGAAACAATGTCAAGCTTTGATGCGGCCTATGATTTCAGCGGAAATCTGGTTTATGAGTCAGGGATTATTAATCTTTTTCAATTACTTACCGATCATAACTTTATGCTTTTGGATGACAAAACCAATCAATTAGATGAATTAAATAAAATTTTAGATGAAATAAATCTCTTATTATTGATAGCAGACAGCTTAATAGATGGTAGCGAAGAAAGCTATAACGAATATCTTGAAGATAATGAAACAATAATAAATGCGCAAATCGAAGAATCGAATGAGCAGATTGAAAACGTTAATGTTCAAATCAATGATATGAATATTAGAAGTGATAATATCAGAGATGAAATCGTAATTCTGGAGAGTAAACTAAGTGATATGGAAAGTGAAATTGACGGAATTAAATCAGACCTTTTAGATCTCAAAACCGCGATGGAAGCGAAGATTTCCGCTGAACAAGCAAGTTTATCAACATTAAAAAGTACCATTAGCACAATCACAAACTCCCTTTCTGCGATATCATTATCAGCCGCGAATAATATTATAGATAATACTGTAGGTAATATTGGAGGCAGTATTTCCAACATCGAGGGCGAACTTACCGCCATAAAAGCCGAATTGGAAGACGCCAAAACCAGTATGGATGTTTCCGAAATTTGTGCTTCAATTGATGAAGTTATCGGTTTAATTGATGCCATTAGTTTTGCAGGTATTAATAGCGCTTTGAACAATAACTTAATAAATGAATTAGCTTCGGTCAGTAATAATATTGCGAGCGTTAGCAATAGTCTGACAGGTTTGAATTTAGATTTGGAAGGCGAAGGGTTAAGTCACGAAGCGTTATCTGACACCCTAAAGGGGGTGATTGGCGATATTGCGGATCGGCTGGATGCGATTTCGTTTTTTCAGGCTTTTGCTTCAATTGATGAAATTAATACAGAGATCGGGACAGGGCAGATTGATACAGTAGATAAAAAAGTAGATCAAGTAACATTGCTTAAGATTTTTATTGATAAACTATCTGACGATAATCGCGATGAGATAAATGAAGCATTATTACTAAGTATGGACAACCTTGATTTGAACCGCTTTTTGGTGATTGATGAAAATGAGTTTGGTGATATCACTTTAGATCAAATCATAGCCGTAATTGATACGCATGTCATGAATCAGAGCGATTCGATTAATGCTGATATGATGCTATTAAGTGACGGAACTCTTAATTATCTTAACATAATAGAAGAGTATGATCCATATTCAGAATTTGACCATCAGTCAGTATATGAGTTACAAAGTAAGTTAAGTGAAAATACATATGATATCCAGCAAAGTACTAATGAAAAATTTTATGAGTACCGTACTTTTGTATTCGATATTGAAAACCGCTCTTTTATGGTCGATAATATCCTGAGCGACAGTTTATTTGAAACCTATGCTTCTTCAAGTGAGAATTTAAGTAATGTATTAAGTCAGCTTAAAGGGAACAGAGCGTTAATCCATCAGGAAAATCTTGACCTTCTTAATAGTTTTTCAGGAAAGCTTGGTTATACCCGATTAGGCAGTATCAGCAATACTGATGTATATGATTTTATCGCGAAACCGATAGGAATGTTACAGATAAACATAGCCAATAGCGGTTCGTTTATCCGGCGGCTGAATGTCGGAAATGAATTGCGGCATTTATGGTTCATCATTTTAATCGTACTTATGACAATAGCGGCGGCATTTATACTTTTGCGAACACTGACTAATGATCAGTCAAGCGATTCAATTATGGAAGAAGACGATAGCAAAAAGCCAAACAATCTTATTTTGCATAACAAAAGATGGCGGAATTCGAAAGGGGCATAACAAGCGAGGTGAAAATGGAGAATAATTTGGAGTTTGAGTTGATGGAAGGCTTACATCTTGACCCTTCCGTCATACGTGATAAACATAATCTTTCCACATCACTTACTGATTACTATGGTATTGGTGTATTTACCGATTCATTCAGGCAAAATAAAGAGCGTGTTGATAATGAAATGGCTAATAAAATGCAAGAAGCATTGCGAAATGTTTTTGTTGCTGATTTTAGTAACATTGAATCAGCCGATATTGAAAGCTATTTATTTTTACAGGAAAAGGAACAGGTAATTAGTTTAGATAGCAATGTTACGGTATCAGCATTTAACGCTTGGTATGCTTTGATTTCATTAGGAGTGATTTTGTTATTTGGCATGATGCTATATAAATATCATTGCAAAAAGGGAAAGGAAAGGGAAAAAAATGTTGCTGACATTAAGCTTGACTATCTTACCGACTAAATATCAATTTAATGTACAGGTAGGGAATTGTTTCAAATAACGAAAAATGATTTATTTCTTAATACCTTAATCAAAACGGGTTAGGCAAGCCGTATTTTTTAAATCATTTTCTTTTAAAATTCGTGATTCATAGATTAGGTCTTTTAGCTCTTTTTCGTTATTTTCGGCTAAGGTATGGCGGAATTTAAGCAGATTCTTGGTAAAAATATCAATCTCCGTGATTAATTTATCCCGATTCAAGGAAAAAAGCGTTGACCACATTTCTTCATTCATTGTCGCAATTCTGGTCATATCCTGAAAACTGCCGCCCGTGAACCCCTTTTCCTTTTCCAAAGCGGGGCTTTTGACATAAGTTGCAGAAATCACATGGGCTAATTGCGATGTGTAAGCAATAATACGGTCATGCTCATCGGGGGAAATGCGGTTAAAGTTACGAAAGCCAATTTCTTTTGCGATTTCTTCAATAGCAATCATAGCGCTTTCACAGCTTTTACTAACGGGGGTTATGATAAAGTTGGCTTCCTTAAATAAATCGGCGTCAGAATTTAGATAACCGGGACGCTCCTTACCCGCCATCGGATGCGCGGAAACATAAAAAAGACCATCTTTAAGGCAAAATTCCGTCATCTCATCAGGCAATGACCCTTTTACCCCGCCGACATCGGCAATAATCGTACCTTTCTTAAAAAAAGCGGCATAAGTCTTAAGAAAATCTTCGATATATAACGGATTCGTACAAATGAATAACACATCATAATCACAAAAATTATCTTCACCCGCGATTTTATCAATGGCTTGCTCATTTAATGCGGTGTCTATAATTTCAGGATGAATATCAAACCCGCCGACCTCATGGGCTGTGTATTTTTTAAGGGCTTTACTAATTGAACCGCCAATTAAACCTAACCCGATAACAAGGATTTTCATAAAATTCTACCTTCAATGTGGCAAAGAGTTTTGACATCACTCATTATTTCGGCAAATTTCTGCGGTGTGATCGACTGCGCCCCATCGCATAAAGCCTGTTCAGGCGTCGGATGTACCTCAATCATCAAGCCGTCGGCGCCAACCGCGACCCCTGCTTTCGCAAGCGGATGAATAAGGGTTGCTTTTCCTGTTGCATGGCTAGGGTCAATTATGACAGGAAGGTGGGTTAACCCCCTAAGCACGGGAACCGCCGAAATATCCAGAGTATTGCGGGTCGTTGTCTCAAAAGTTCTGATACCGCGCTCACACAAAATAACGTTGGGATTTCCGCTTGCCATAATATACTCAGCGCTCATCAGCCATTCTTCAATGGTATTGGCTAAACCGCGTTTTAAGAGAATTGGTTTCCCGCATTTACCCAGTTCCGAAAGCAGTTCAAAATTCTGCATATTACGCGCACCGATTTGGATGATGTCGATATCGCTGAATAAGTCGAGATGCTCTAAAGACATTAATTCGCTAACCACGGGCAAACCTGTTTCTTTTTTCGCGGTCAGCAAAAGGTCAAGTCCTTTTTCTTTTAAGCCGCGGAAAGCATAAGGAGATGTCCGCGGTTTAAAAGCTCCGCCGCGTAAAATATTCCCGCCTGCGGCTTTTATGGATTTCGCGCAAGCGATTATCTGCTCCTCGCTCTCCACCGAACAGGGGCCCGCCATGACGGAAAAATATTTATCGCCTATTTTTACCCCGTTTATATCAATGACGGTTGGTTCATTATGAAATTTTCGGTTGGCAAGCTTAAACGGTTCACTGACCCGTTTGACTTTTTCGGTAATATCCCAAGCTTCCAGGCTTTCAATATCAACTTTTGATGTATCGCCAATCAGACCGATGACAGTTGACATAACACCGATACTTACATGGGTTTCCAAACCCAAGCTGTTAAGATGGGCGATGAGTTTATTTAGTTTTTCCTCATTGGCGGAGGCTTTACATACGATAATCATAATTAACAGTCCTTCTTAGTTAAATTTTACTTTAACAGTATAACGCTTTAAAGTCATAAAGTCAAGAATAAAATCGGTTAACTGCAAAAACTAGCAGACAAACCACTCAAGTAGTGTTATAATAGTTGAGGTGTTACGCATGAAGACTGCTCGAAGGAACCATGAAGCTTATCCCCCATACATACCCCTTTCTTCTTGCCCTTATTCTAATACCTTATATCCCGAGCATTAACATTTACTTCAAGCGCATTTTAATAAAACAGGAGTCATCATGACGGATTATCTAAATTTAGAAAGCTTCGAAGAAGCTTCCGAAACCGTAAAACAAGTCGTTTTAGAAACAAAACTTATCTACAGCGAATATTTAAGTACCCAAACCGATGCGAAGATATACCTGAAACCCGAAAATATGCAATTCACGGGAGCTTACAAATTGCGAGGCGCTTATTATAAAATCAGCACCCTCACAGAAGAAGAACGCGCCCGCGGCTTAATTACCGCCTCCGCGGGAAATCATGCTCAGGGTGTCGCATATGCCGCGCAAAGATATGGAGTTAAAGCCATCATCGTAATGCCGACCACCACCCCGCTGATTAAGGTAAACCGCACAAAAGGTCTGGGCGCCGAGGTTATCTTGGTCGGCGACGTATACGATGAATCATGTCAAATAGCCCTAGAAATGGCAGCAGAAAAAGGTTATACTTTCATCCACCCCTTCGACGATTTGGCGGTTGCGACAGGACAAGGGACGATTATGATGGAAATCTATAAAGAACTTCCTTTAGTCGATTATATTTTAGTCCCCGTCGGCGGCGGCGGGTTGGCCGCGGGAGTCTCGGTTTTAGCGAAACTCCTTAACCCGAAGATTAAAATCATCGGTATCGAGCCTGCGGGTGCTTGCTGTCTTAAAAAATCATTCGATGCGGGGGAAGTCATAACCCTTGAAAGCGTTAGCACCATTGCCGACGGAACGGCGGTCAAAACCCCGGGTTCATTGATTTTTCCTTATATAAAGGCGAATTTGGATGAAATCATCACTATCGAAGATGAAGAGCTTGTCGCCGCCTTCCTCGATATGGTTGAAAATCATAAAATGGTCGTTGAAAACTCAGGTCTTTTAACGGTTGCCGCACTTAAACACATGAACATAAAAGGTAAACGGGTGGTTGCCATTCTAAGCGGCGGCAATATGGACGTTATCACGATGTCGTCAGTGGTTCAGCGCGGTTTGATTATCAGAGACCGAATTTTTACCGTATCGGTGCTTTTGCCCGATAAACCCGGCGAATTGACGCATGTTTCAGGCGTAATCGCTGACCGGAACGGCAATGTTATCAAGCTTGAACATAACCAGTTCGTTTCGATTAACAGAACCGCCGCCGTTGAACTTCGTATTACTTTAGAAGCCTTCGGCACAGAACACAAAAATGAAATAATCGCCGCACTGGAAGAGCATGGTTATAAACCGCGGGTAGTGCGGACAAATATTTAGATAAAGCAAAGAAAGAGAGAAAAAATGCAAGAAATATTACAAGTTTCCAATCTGAGAAAGACATTTAAACTATCAAAGAAGCAACAGAAACTCATGAATGCGGACAAAGCATTGATTGTCGCGGTTGACGGCGTCAGTTTTTCATCTTATAAAGGTGAAGTATTTGGTCTTTTGGGACCTAACGGAGCAGGGAAAACGACGGTTATGCGGATGCTGGCGACGCTGATTAATCCTGATGCGGGCGACGCGATGGTAGGCGGGTACAGTATCGTAAAACAGCAGCAAGAAGTCCGTCAAAGCATCGGTTTTTTAACGAATGAACTCAAATTAGACGGGTTTTTCACACCTAATTATTTTTATGATTTTTATTCGGAATTATATGGTATTCCGAAGGTGAAAGCTAAGGA
>WQST01000112.1 GCA_009787745.1 Lachnospiraceae bacterium | reverse complement strand
CGGCATCCCTGCCGCGACGGCGGCATCGGCTAACGCTTCGATAAATATGAAAACATAAGCGGGGGCGCTTCCCGATACGCCGATAACTGCGTCGATTAGTGTTTCGGGAATTTCCTCGGCCTTTCCAAAGCTTGCAAGCAGATTGAGACAGTTCTCCATTTCTTCATCATTTACAAGTGAATTACGGCAAACACCGCTGATTGCTTCACCAACCAACGCGGGGGTGTTGGGCATGGCGCGGATTATTTTGACCGTCTTGGTCAATTTGTCGCTGAGCCAAGCGATTGTTTTTCCTGCCATGATGCTTAGGACGATTGTTTGGGCGGAAATGCTTTCTTTTATTTCAGCTAAGACGCTTTCAGAGACTTGCGGTTTGATGGCTAGGATTATAATGTCGGCGCCGATACATGCTGTTTGGTTGTCGTCGGCGATATTTATTCCGTAGTTATTCTTTGCGTTGTTGCGAATTAGGGGTGATATATCGGTTCCGATGATGTTTTCCTGTGGAATGATTCTGTTTGTGAGGATACCGTTCAGCATGGCGCTCGCCATGTTTCCAAGTCCGATGAATGTAATTTTCACTTGATATTTCTCCGTTTATGTTCGCCTTTGTCTGGCGGCTTCAAATAATAATATTGCCGTTGCTGTCGCTGCATTGAGGGACTCGACTTGACCGCCCATGGGGATTTTAAGATTCTTGGCGGTCTTTTTCGTCTCTTCCTTTAATCCATGTCCCTCACTGCCAATTAAAAATGCCGTTCCACGCCGATAATCAAGTTTGTCATAGTACTCAGAATTATCCAAGCAAGCGGCATATAGTTCGATATCTTGAGCCTTAAGGGCCTCTAGGGTAAATAATAAATCATCAACATAAGCAAATCCGACCCGAAAAACCGATCCCATTGTTGCACGGATTGTTTTCGGATTGTAAATATCAGCACAACCCCTGCTCATTATAACAGCTTCGACTCCTGCGGCTTCCGCGGTCCGGAAAATCGTTCCCAGATTACCCGGATCTTGTATATCTTCAAGCACGAGATATAATGAATTGCCCGCAAACGGCAAGCCGTTTAAATCAAAATGCCTTTGCCTGACGACACAGAGGAGACCTTGAGGTGTTTGTGTATCTGACATACGGGCGAAAACATCATCGCTGACTATTTCATAATTAATCCGCAATAATTTCGCATTAACAAGTTCTTGCTGTGGGTCTGAAAAATTTTGTTCGCTGATATATTTTGTATAAATACTTTGAGTTATGTAAACCTCTTTGATTAATTGTTCAGGCGCTTCCATGAACAGCTTAATGCCTTCAATAACAAAAACCTGCTCCGCGGTGCGGGCGGCGGCTTTTTTATTAAGCTTAATGATCCTTTTAACACGCGGATTTGCGGTACTTGTCAGCATAAATAGTTCCTAAGCGCATTACTGAGACAATAAGCGGCTTACTTCGAATTGATAGTCATTGATCTTCTTCTGCATCGCTAACGCTTCTTTTATATCGAAATCAATAAATTCGCCATGACGGTATGCGACGACACGGTTAGTTACTCCGCGGCATAAGATATCGGTCGCATATGCACCCATAATCGAAGCGTAAAACCGATCTTTACATGTCGGGCTGCCGCCGCGCTGCATGTAACCCAGAATCGTGGCCCGCGTTTCCATTCCCGTCGCGGCTTCGATTCGGCGCGCCATCGAAGTAGAGTGTCCGATTCCTTCCGCGTTGATGATAATATGATGGGTTTTTCCTTTTTTGCGGTTGGCGATAATATTGTTGATAATTGTTTGTTCATTGAAATCGTAGTTTTCCGGGATCAAAATATCTTCGGCACCGTTAGCCACACCGCACCATAAAGCGATATATCCGGCATTACGTCCCATAACTTCGATAATACTGCAACGTTCATGGGAAGATGATGTGTCACGAACCTTATCAATCGCTTCCATCGCGGTATTAACAGCTGTATCAAAACCAATCGTATACTCGGTACAAGCGATATCTAAGTCAATCGTTGCGGGGACACCGATTGCATTTACGCCTTGACCAACTAAATCAATCGCGCCGCGGTATGTTCCGTCGCCGCCGATTACCACCATTCCGTCAATTTTATGTTTACGGCATACTTCCGCCGCTTTAATCTGACCTTCCAGTTCGCGGAATTCAGCGCAGCGAGCCGTTCCTAAGATTGTACCGCCGCGTTGGATGATGTCGGAAACATCATGCCTTTCCATATCAATAATTTCTTCGTTGAGAAGGCCTTGATAGCCTTTTTTGATACCTTTTACTTTTATTCCGTTGCCCAGAGCCTTGCGGACGACTGCCCGTATAGCGGCATTCATTCCCGGGGCGTCGCCGCCGCTGGTTAGAATACCGATAGTTTTTATCCGGTGTTCATTGCTATATTCTCGTTCTATCATGTGAAATTCTCCTTTCTTTTTACCGCAACACATTTATATTTTAATCTATTGCGAAGGGTTTTTCAATCTTTTTTGTTCATGTGCTTGATAAATGGGTGAAAAATTGTTATATAGATGTCATTCAATCAAAGGGGCCTAAGAGCCGGTATATATAAGTGCAGAGTTAGCGATTATCTTAATAATTATGACTTTGCAATATCGCTTAAGTTCCCAGGAAGAAAACACTTTTCCACGCACAATTGATTCTTGTTATGATAAAAAATGGTGAGTAATAACTTTCGCCGTTTTTGGGGACAGGCATTTCCCGCATTTACAGCCTATTCCCGTCCGCGGGCATTTGATTTTCGGCACCATTTTGCATGGGCTAACTTAAACCGCCGGGCTAAGGAATGGTAGGATGTTAACGTAATGCTCCCTTACCTCATGAATTATATGGGGCACCGGCATATCAAAAATACTTTATACTACTTTCATTTTGTGCCGGAGTTTTTCTATTTTTTGAAATCGAGTACTTTTCCTCAACTTAATTTTTTCAAAAACCTGAATTCGACAAGATTTGGTTGCTTGAAAATTGACCAATAAATATGCGGAGTAAGAAAAAGCGATTTAGAATATAGATAAATTTTGTTTAATATGATAAACTATTAAAATAAAAACTTTAAGAAATGAGTATCGTATATATGATTAGATTTATCATCTTAGCAAGTACTGTAATCCTTTTTTTAATTCTCGGCATACCATTATTAGTAGCCGAATGGATTATCGGAAAATTCAATATGGATTTGAAAAGCAAAAGTTCACTGGCAATTGTTAAATGGGCTTTCAGACTCTGCTTATCCATATGCGGTACGCGTGTTACGGTAATCGGCGAGGAAAACGTTCCGTTAGATCGAGCCGTTCTCTATGTTGGTAATCACCGCAGTTATTTCGATATTCTGCTTACATATGTACGAGTCCCGCGTTCAACAAGCTATATCGCCAAGAAAGAAATGGAAAAATATCCTTTACTTCGTAACTGGATGCGGAATCTTCACTGCTTGTTTTTAGACCGCCAAAATATTAAAGAAGGTTTAAAAACCATCCTTGCCGCTATCGATAAAGTTAAATCCGATATTTCGGTATGCATTTTCCCCGAAGGAACGCGCAACAAAATAAATGATACTTTTATGCCTTTTCATGATGGCAGTTTCAAAATCGCGGAAAAATCCGGTTGCCCGATTATCCCGATGAGTATAAATAATTCCGCCGGAATTTTCGAAGATCATTTACCCAAAATAAAAAAAGCCCATGTCGTCATCGAATACGGAAAACCAATCATAATGAACGAGCTATTACCTGAACAAAAAAAGCATATCGGAAAGCATGTTCAGAAAATTATCGAGGATACTTATTACAAAAATAAGGAATTGGTTTAGCGAGACGCTTAATATAGTAGTCATATAATGCGAATTTTATGTTTGCAAGTGGCAAACTTGGGTTTTAACATGAAAATACAAAAAGTTGATTATAATGATATAAGGAAACTGAAAATTAATAAATGACGTTAATTTTGTGGAGATGAAGTGAAATCCTCGCTTACGGATTACACAAGCCTAAAGTATACCCGAGCGCTCCCATGTTATTTTGATGTTGCCGCTGCCGAAATTTTCGCCCAGTTCATTAATTAAATCGCGGTCGCAATTAACATTTTTGCCGGGCGGAAGTTTTTTGACTTGCTTGGTGTCTTCAAGGTAGATATTGACACTGTCGTTTCCGTCGGAAGGCGCCAGTAGTGATAGCATATGGTCATTTTGGCGCTCGTATGTTTCTTTATCGGGAAATTTAATCCATAATTTTTTGGGGATGTCGGCGAAATTTTTAATCCGTTCGCAGATAAGCTTTCCGTTTTTATCCTCTTCAAGGGCAACGCGGCCGCGAACGAATATTTTGTTATCTTCCGCTAAATCGCCGCTGAATTTTTCATAATCTTTCGGGAAAACGATAACTTCACAAACCCCCGCTAAGTCTTCGACGGTCAAAAAACACATCACTTTGTCATTCCGCGTATACTTAATCGTCTTATCGGCAATAATCCCGCCGATCACCGCCGTTTGATTATCACGCACAATTGCCTGACCCGTTTCCGTATCCAGATAAAATTCGGCACATGTATTGGTAATAACATTACGCCATAAATCCTCATACTCTTCCAAGGGATGCCCGCTGATATAAATGCCAAGCACCTCTTTTTCAAAAGCTAAAAGCATATCCTTGGAATACTCGCCGACATTCGGTAAACGTACCTCAAATTCCCCTTTTTGGTCTTCCGAAGCAATATCAAAAAGCGAAATTTGCCCTGCCATATTGCTTTTTTTATTTTTTTGAATGCTTTCGACAATCTGGACATACGCGCTCATAAACTGCTTGCGTGTCCCCGGCAAGCTGTCTAAAGCCCCCGCCTTAATGAAATTTTCGATCGCTTTTTTATTTAAATCATGATCCGACATACGCATAATAAAATCTTTAATATCGATAAACGGCCCGCGGTCATTACGTTCGGAAACCAGCGCCGCAATGACAGGATGCCCGACACCTTTAATCGCCGTCAGGGCGTAGCGAATCGATTTATCCGAAACCGAAAAACCTTCTTCGCCTTGATTGACATCAGGCGGCAACAGCCTGATCCCCATACTGCGGCAAGTCATAATATATTCCGCAACCTTACCTGTATTGTCGATAACCGAAGTCATCAGGGCGGCCATGAACTCAACAGGATAATAATGTTTTAAAAAAGCGGTTTGATATGAAACAACGGCATAACAAGCGGCATGTGATTTGTTAAAAGCATACTTTGCGAAATCAGTCATGTCGTCGTAAATTTGCGAAGCGACTTTTTCCGAAACACCGCGTGATTCACAACCGGGCACCCCTTCTTCTTCATTTCCGAAGATAAAATACGCCCTTTCCCGCGCCATCACATCGGGCTTCTTTTTACTCATCGCCCGGCGCAGCAAATCGCTTCGCCCAAGGGTGTAACCGCCCAAATCACGGACGATTTGCATAACCTGTTCCTGATAAACGATACAGCCATAAGTCGGCGCCAAAATCGGTTCCAGTTGGGGACAAAGATAAGTGACGGAAGCCGCGGAATTTTTTCCCCTGATATAACGGGGGATAAAGTCCATCGGCCCGGGGCGGTAAAGCGAAATTCCCGCGATAATATCTTCCAGCGATTTCGGCTTAAGTTCTTTCATGAAACTTTTCATTCCCGCACTTTCAAGCTGAAACACTCCCTCTGTCCGCGCATTGCCGATATCGGTAAAAACGGCCGCGTCATCAAAGTTGATTTGATCGATATCAATAATCCGCCCCGAACTTTTCGCCAGCAGTTTGACGGCATTTTGTAAGACGGTCAAAGTCCGAAGGCCAAGGAAATCCATTTTTAGAAGCCCCAGTTCCTCAATCGTATTCATGGAAAACTGCGTTGTAACCGCTCCTTCCGAGCCGCGTGAAAGGGGGACAAATTCATCCGCGGGGCGGCCGGTGATAACGACTCCCGCGGCGTGGGTTGAGGTATGGCGCGGAAGCCCTTCCAAACGCTTCGCCATCGACATTAGATAACCAACCTGCTCATCGGTCTCACACAACTTTCTTAAATCGGAATTTATTTCCAAAGCGCGGGCTAAGGTCATGTTTAGCTCGGCAGGAATCATTTTGGCAATTGAATCGACGAAAGCATAGGGGAGATCCATCGCCCGTCCGACATCACGAATAACACCTTTCGCCGCCATCGTACCGAATGTGGCGATTTGGACGACGCGGTCTTTGCCATATTTTTGACCGACATAGTCAATTACTTCTTCCCGCCGCACATAACAAAAATCAATATCAATATCAGGCATCGAAACACGCTCGGGGTTTAGGAAGCGTTCAAACAGAAGGTTATAGCGAATCGGGTCGATATTGGTGATTTTAAGGCAATATGAAACCAAGCTTCCCGCAGCGGAACCACGCCCCGGACCGACGATAATATCATTTTCACGGGCGAATTTGATAAAATCCCAAACAATCAGAAAGTAATCAACGAAGCCCATCGAACCGATAACATTAAGTTCGAAATCAAGCCGTTCACGGAGAGCCGTCACGGAATCATTATTCTCCCCGTACCGCTCATTAAGCCCCTCATAGCAAACCTTCCGCAGATAATCGACGGCATCATACCCGTCGGGGACATCATAAGTCGGTAATTTCGGAACGCCGAATTCGATTGAAACATTACAGCGGTTGGCAATTATCTGCGAATTTTCGACCGCTTCCCAAGCGTAAGGGAAAAGTGCCTTCATTTCCTCTTCGCTTTTTACATAATATTGACCGCCTTCGTAACGCATACGATCGTTGTCGGACAACTTTTTATTCGTTTGGATGCAAAGCAAAACATCGTGAGCGGCTTCATCCTCACGATAGGTATAATGGACGTCATTGGTGGCGACAAGGGGAATCTTTAATTTTTGGCTCATGTTAAGGAGCGCGGTTGCGACAGTTTTTTGTTCAGGAATACCGTGGTCTTGGAGTTCGAGGAAGTAGTTATCTTCGCCGAAACAATCGCGGTATCTGAGCGCGGCTTTTTCCGCTTCGTCAATCAGCCCTTTTTGGATATAGCGCTGAACTTCTCCCGCGAGACAGGCGGATAAAGCGATGATGCCTTCATGGTGTTCGCGGAGAACTTCCATATCGACACGCGGGCGATAGTAAAAGCCTTCGGTAAAACCGCGGCTGACGATTTTTATTAGATTGGCATAGCCTTGATTATTTTCCGCCAGTAAGACCAGATGATAGTAGCGGTCTTCACCGCCTGATAATTCTTTGTCATAGCGGGAATTGGGGGCGACATATACTTCACAGCCCAATATCGGGGTGATACCTTGTGATTTGGCTTCTTTGTAAAAGTCGATGACGCCGTACATCGTGCCGTGGTCGGTGATGGCGGCGTGAGTTTGTGAGAGTTCCTTGACGCGCCGAACGTATTCTTTTATTTTGTTCGACCCATCCAGGAGACTGTACTCCGTATGGACATGAAGATGAGTATACATTTATTTTTCCTACAGGCAGGGCAATGTGGAATAAGTCGTCCTGAGCGCTTGCTCAGGACGACAATGTTTACTGATTATAGGTATTTTTTGAGGGTATCGGTTTTGTCCAATTGTTCCCAAGGAAGGTCTAAGTCGTTTCGCCCGAAGTGTCCGTAAGCGGATGTTTGCTTGTAAATCGGGCGGCGCAGATTGAGCATACTGATAATTCCTGCGGGGCGCAGGTCGAAATTTTCACGAATGATTTCGACAAGCTTTTCATCAGAGACTTTTCCTGTCCCGAATGTATCTACCATAACCGAGGTCGGCTTCGCGACGCCGATGGCATAGGAAAGCTGAATTTCGCATTTATCAGCCAATCCTGCGGCGACAATATTTTTGGCCACATAGCGAGCGGCATAGGCGGCTGAACGGTCTACTTTCGTGCAATCCTTTCCCGAGAAGGCGCCGCCGCCATGACGGGCGTAACCGCCGTAAGTATCAACGATGATTTTGCGTCCCGTCAGACCCGAATCTCCATGCGGCCCGCCGATAACAAAACGTCCTGTCGGATTGATGAAAAATTTCGTTTCATCATCAA
>WQST01000111.1 GCA_009787745.1 Lachnospiraceae bacterium | reverse complement strand
ATAAATGAATGCCGAAACATGAATACATATCCCCTGTATTGCGGGTTGCCGATTCGCCCGATCCGACACCGGGGTGAACTCTGATAGCCAAAGGAATCTTCGCGTCACTGACAAATTCACCAATATTAAAAAGTTGATGCAAAGAGCAAACATTATATTTCAATCCTTGTCCAATCATTTCCTTTAAATCGCTAAAATCTTTACCGCAAGGCGCTTCCTGCGTTGTTAGGATGATATCGCGGTAATTAATCCCTGCCATATACGCTCTTCTTACTTCATTCATACTGCTTGCGTCGATTTTTAAGCCCTGCCCGTTTATTATTTTCAGCAATGCCTTAGTCGAATTAGCTTTCATGGCATATCTGACAGTAAGCCCATATGCACTCGGCAAAGAAAGTAATGCCCTACATTTATCAATGATAACTTTTTCATCATACAAATAAAGCGGTGTACCGTATTGCTCGGCTACTTTCAAGATAACACCCGCATCAATACTGCAAAAATCATTAAGCTTTTTCATACTAATTTTCCTCCGTTTGTATCAATTGTCATTTAGTTAAACCATGTTAAGGCTGAGATTCTTCGCTTGCACTCAGAATGACATTGCCCTGATTATTCAAACTTCAAGCCCTTCCGCGACCTCCAAAACCTTTTTAAAAGCACTATGAAGCAAGTATTTTTCCATAAAGCCCAACTCCGTCATTATATAATCGGGCCATTCTTTTTCAAAAACCTCACCTAACGCTTTCCTAACCGTCTTTTTATCGAATCCTTCACAGGCTTTCTTTATTATCGATAATCTTTCGCGTAAAAATATCAAATCCTCATCCGCTATAGAAGTGACAGAACTGTCATTTGCATCAAATGGCTTAAGTTCCGTAATAAGCAGTTTTAGCCGCTCTAAAAGCAAGGGCGTTTTCTCTAATATAATCTCATAATTCTCATCGCGTCCCGATTGCTCAAGTGAGAGAGCGAGTTCGGCGACTTCTTGTTCATTAATAACATTGAGTACACTTTTAAGTCCATGTACACAAGTCACAAACAAGCGTAAATCGTCCTTATCTTTGGCATTTAGCTTCGGGAAAATATCCGTAAGCAATTCGATGGCACTTTCAGCATCTCTGACAAACGCCGCTTTAATAGCTTCTATCTGCATAAACGACTTATCGGTGTCCGCGGGATGTACGGCTTCATTACGTCTGGCTTCCTCAATCACTTCCGGCGGCTGTTTATCACGAATGAAGCTGTTAAGTACGGTATTCATTTCACGGATATCAATCGGTTTCGCCAAAAATCCATCAAACCCATTTGCCAAAAAGACTTCCGCCTGACCGACGATAACATTAGCAGTCAGGGCAATAATAGGTTGATCATAACCCATGTTGCGGAGAATATCCGTCGCTTCAAGACCATCCATTTTCGGCATCATATGATCCATAAAAATAATATCATAAATATTACCTGCTTTAACTAAATCAATCGTTTCGAATCCGCTCGAAGCGGTTTCAATTTTTAGTCCATACGGCAATAAAAGCCCTTTAGCAACATATAGGTTCGTTCCGACATCATCAACGATCAGAACTCTGCCGTAAGGCATATATTCACGCTTAAACTGCGCTCGTTTTGATTTTGAGGTACTGTATAAACGCGCCTTTTTCATTTTTTCAATATGCTCTGTTCCGCAGACAGAGGCGCCGATGCTAATTTGCGGAAGCCGTACTGTAAAGACAGTACCTTTACCCACTTCACTTTCGACGAGAATTTCCCCATTCATCAGATCAATTAAACGTTTCGTGATACTCATACCCAGCCCGGTACCTACTTCATAGCGATTAATAACGGTATTGAAGCGCATATATTCATCATAAAGCTGTTCGATTTGGTCATTGGACATCCCCTGCCCGGTATCGATGACTTTTATAACCAGAATTTTATCATCATCTACGGAACCTGTCTCGGCACTAATATTTAGTTCGACATAACCCTTCATCGTATACTTAAATGCATTTGATAATAGATTATTAAGTATCTGTTTTATTCTGAGTTCATCACCAAACCACTTAAGCGGGGTGACTTCAGAGATATTCAAAATGAATTCAAGCGGTTTACTTTCATGACGAAGCCGAATTAACTGGGCAGTATCGTTAATCAAGCTTAATAAATCATAGTTTGCAGGGATAAGTTCCAGTTTGCCCGCCTCAATTTTTGAAAAGTCAAGAATATCATTAATAATGTTAATGAGTAAGTTGCCGGAATCATAAATTATATTAAAGGCGTCTTCTACATCAGGTAATAAATTCTTATCCTGCAATTGGATCTCCGCCATCCCTAAGATCGAGTTCATCGGTGTTCGGATTTCATGACTCATGTTGGCTAAGAAGATACTCTTGGTTCGATTACTTTCCTCAGCTATTTCCTTGGCGGTAATTAATTGCTCATTCGCCGTTCGCCTTTGAAATGCTCCCGCTAAGATATTCGAGAATAAAATCGCCATATCTTTTTCGCTGTATGTCCATCTTTGGCCGTCGTCACGGGAATAATCAAGGACGGCATAAATATTGCTTTCAACGAAAATAGAAGTAATCATAAAACTATTGTTGGCGTTTTTGCGGTATGGCTCCAAAACCTCCTTAGCGCCTGGGTCGTCGGAAGTAATGCATACTACATTGCCGGTTTGGTTATCGAATAAAGAAAGCATCGCTTTAGTAAACGATAATGAATCACCAATACGGCTGGGCAAATGTAAATTGTGGTGAATCCATTCATCAATACATGTTAAGTGAACATTATCACCTTCTGTCTGGTATAATGAAATCTGTGATATATCCATTAACTCGCCGACCATCTTAAGTGCATTGGACATCATCGTATCAATGCCTTCGCCGAATAAAAAGCTTTGCGATATGGAAGTCATCAGGGCTTGTTGCTTAAGTTGCTTATCCCGTGCGTTGGTGACATCTTTTAAATCGGTGATATCGATGGTATGTTGCAGATGAACTTTTTTTCCGTTAGGCCAGTCAATATAGCGGTCTGAATGGCGGTAAACGTGATCCTTTGATTTAATATGATCTTCCCAAACAATAACCTGATTAGGATTTTTGTTAAGTTTTTTGCATGGACAAAAGTTGCATGGCTTTTCTTTGTTATTTTGGAGAAGTTTGTAGCAAGGCTGCCCGGCATAATTATCATCTAAATCGTAATGCTTTTTCATGCTGGTATTAACGAATAATAATTGGCTGGTTTCAGGATCGGAAACATATACCATGGCATCAAGCCCGTTTAAGATATTTTCCAAGTGGTTTAAAGCATTTTTCTGTTCGATTGCCGAATTCATAGCAGATTCGGCTTTTTGCCGTGATTTAACAATTAGAGAAACAATAATACTAACTAAAAGTGATAAACCAAAAGCAAGAATAATCAAATAGAAACGGATTTGGTACAAAGCCAAATAGTAGCTGTTTACATCGGAAACAACACCAATATGCCAGCCGTTGCGAAGTTGTTTGCTGTTTATAACAAAATGCTCATTATCTACTTCTCCGCGATAAACGAAGATATTATGCCCCATATCAACTTCGGAGACAATCTCCAAACCGATTTCATTCAAATTAAGCCCGATCAGTTCGGTCATAGGATGGGAAATAAATGTCAGGCTATCATCAAGGATGACACTGTAGCAATTGGGGTTATAAGAGTCAATTACATTAGTGAAACTTTGCAGGTCTTCCAAAAGGACATCAATAAAAACAGTGGCGATTTTGTCATTATTACGGTCAAAAATACACCGCGTAATAGTAATCGACAAGTCGCCTGAGTAGACGCTGATATACGGAGTGGTAACGCCTATTTCGCCATTAGCGGCTTCGGCGGCTTTAAACCAAGGGCGCTCAGCCGGGGCATAATCTTCGGATAAGAATGTATCCATTCCTGTAATAATCAAACCATCGTAAATATCAAACATTCCGTTAATTGAAACAAAAGACGGGATAATTTGCTCATCCGCACGGATTTGCGTAGTGAGGGCTTTTATGTAATAAGAGATCATTTCAGGGGATTCACCGTTGTCTATCATATCTGCGATCGTGTTAGATACCATGGTAAGCATCGTTTCGAGTTCATTAAAATCAGCCGTGATTTGTAATTCAATATTGGAGAGCTTTTCATACGCTTCGATTTCTAAATGCCTTTCGACGATAGAGCGAACAAAAATATAGCTTAACATCGCCATAAGCCCGAAAGCCAAGCATATAAAGAATATTAGACCGTAAAAACGGAAAAATTTAATTGCTTTATGTAAGAGGTTATTGTGTGATTTTAAATTTTCATCGGAAGGCGTATTGAAATCGATCACGAGCTTATCTCCGCAAATAGGTCACTTACTTCAAGAAAAATATCTACCAAATTTGGATCAAAATGCGTACCGCGGCTTTCGACGATTATGTTCACAGCTTCCGCATGAGTAAATGGTGCTTTGTAGGGACGTTCCGAAACAAGGGCATCATAAACATCGGCAATCGCCATTATGCGTCCTAATAGTGGGATTTCGTCACTTTTCGCGCCATGCGGATAACCTGTGCCGTCGTATCGTTCATGGTGGTATCCCGCGAAAAGTTTGGCATGATGAAAGAAATCCTGATCGCCTGAATCGGCAATTATTTCATCGATTATACGTTCGCCTTCACCGGCATGGGCTTTCATCACCGTAAATTCTTCGGGTGTCAGTTTGCCGGGCTTATTAAGGATTAAGTCAGAGATCGTAACTTTCCCGACATCGTGTAAACGCGAAGAAAAAACAACCGATTCTAAGTCCCACTGCTTCATTTCATTCGCATATTTTTCATGCCGGATCAACTCGTTAATCAAAATTTCGACATACATACTCGTGCGTTCGATATGGCCGCCCGTTAAATCATCACGGTTTTCGACGACGCGCGCCAAAGTAGAGACGACGCTGTTTTTGAGTTTATGTAAAGCTTTCGTTTGCTCACGAATGATGGCGTCGATTTCCAGGTGCGTTTTAATCCGGTTCAATAAAATTAGCTTAGTAAAAGGCTTATGGATGAAATCAATGGCGCCTAATTCGAATCCATGAACCTCGGCGGAAGTATCCTTGCGGCTGGTCAAAAAAATAACCGATAGATGGGTATATCGCGTATCTTCTTTTAGCTTTTCAAGAGCCTCAAAACCATTCATGCCCGGCATCTCAATGTCCAGTAAAATTAAATCCGGAATCACATTTTCTAAAAAATCAAACATATCGGGAGCAGACGGCAACGTAAATACCCGATAATGTTCTGATAATGCATCTTCTGCGGAGATAAGATTCACATCATTATCATCGACTATAAATATCGTTTTCAACTTATTAGATTCCCTTCAAAAAAACTTGTGTTAATTATGAAGAATTATATCACAATTTGGTAAAAACGGCAATGACTTTGTATATTTAACAAAAATTTCTATTTAGCTATCTATCAGCCTGTGAGCAGTAACAACTTGACAACACTCCCGGAAAAGAATATAATTACACTAAGTTTAGCGCTAAACTAAAATGAGGAGGATAAAGAAATGGAAAAAATTACTAAAATTGTCGGGCTGATCTTTGATTTGGACGGTGTGATTGTTCACACGGATATGTATCATTACAAAGCATGGAAGAAGCTGGCTGACCGGCTTAATATATTTTTTGACGACCAAATCAATAACCGCTTGCGCGGAGTATCAAGGATGGAAAGCTTAGAGATTATTCTGGAAAACGCAAAGACGCTTAATCCCTCAGACTCTGAGAAAGAAGCATATGCGACAGAAAAAAATGAAACATACAAGGAACTTTTAAAGCAGATGACTCAGGCGGATTTATCAAAAGATGTAGCCAAAACTCTCTATGAGCTAAAGGAAAGAAATTATCGGCTGGCAATTGGTTCATCAAGCCGTAATGCAGGCTTAATTTTGGATAAAATTGGCTTATCTGATTTCTTCGATGCGGTTTCTGACGGAAATAATATAACTAATTCGAAACCGGATCCCGAAGTATTCTTGAAAGCGGCGGAGTATTTAGGTCTTAAAGCGGAAGAGTGTATCGTGATTGAAGATGCCGATGCCGGCGTCGAAGCGGCGCATCGGGCAGGCATGAAAGCGATTGCCATGGGTGATGCGGTACTGCATAATAACGGTGATTGGAATATCAAAAACTTTAATGAAATATTAGATATACTTAAACAGCTCTGACACTTTCCCGCTCAACTAACCGAACAGGCAAAATAATATTTTGGTGTTCAGGAGGTTCTTTCATCAATTGGGAAACCATCATTTCAGCGGCGATAACACCCTTATGTTCAGCATCTTGGTGAATGGTCGTGAGTTTAGGGTGGGTAATTTGGCATAGATAATTGTCGTCGAAACCAACCAGGGATTTATCCGCGGGAACCATAACCCCCTTTTCGCGAAGCCCAGTCAAAATACCGGCGGCTAAAATATCCGCAGAGGCAAAAATACCTGTCACTGCTTTTTGGGTGCTTAAAATTTTTCCGAGCTTAATTCCTTCGTCAATAGAGACATTGTCCGAGAGTTCCTGCTCATAAATAAGTGCGGGATCGAACGGCACGCCAAATTCCGCCAGCGCTTGCTTATATCCTTTTAATCGTTGGTCAACAACACCATTTCGGCGAATAATCGGTGATGCGAAAGCGACGGTACGATGCCCCTTCTCCAGAAGGTATTTCGTCGCCATATAACCGCCCTTTTGATCTTCAAGCCCGACATTATAAATCTCAGGAAGGTCGATATAACTATCAATTAAGACATATGGAATATCCATACCGTGAACGAAATCAAAAAACTCGTTTTGAAATAACCCTGTAAAAATCATTCCCGCTAAATTCCAATTCCGATGAACAGTCTCCAGCGCCCGGACATCCTCAACACTGCGAATCATGATAAAATAACCCTTATCGCGCATCTTGGCTTCAAGACTGCCCATAAAAATATTATGGAAGGGATCACTTAAAAAACCGCCGTCACTTTGAAAGACCAATTGATTAATAACACCGATAATAGGCGAAGCATTGCTGGCCAATGTCCGTGCGGTCATACTGGGAATGTAATTTTCACGGGTAATGATTTCTTGAATTTTCGCCACCATCTCAGGTGATACGCGGCTTTTTCTTTTGTGAACGACATTAGATACGGTCGTAATACTTACGCCTGCTTCGCGCGCAATATCTTTGAGTGTAATCAACGGGTTGCCCTTTCATAATTAGTATAGGCTTCAAATGCAATATAAGACTATCATAGTTTGTCGAAATATACAAGGGCGGATATTATTATCCGCCCTTGTATCATCCTAATTACAGGAGTTAGTTATTTTATTTATTGAAGATTTGCTATATAATCACGAATCGGCAAGTCGGCAGGATTACCGAGTTCAGGCTGAACAGTGACACTACTTAAAATGGCATCCCTGTCGGTTGTATCAATATCGCCAATCGGGTCTGAGAAGTAAAGTGTGTCAAGGTTGATTGTTGATTCGGCAAAGGCACGGATGTGCATCCGGTTGGTCATACCGGGGAAGCCTGACGCCGCTAAGTCGATAACAATATCTTGCATATCGGTAGTGATTTTTACGGTACTGCCATCTTTTGTAACCAGTTCAGAGAAGAGTTTAACATATGACGGACCGTCTTCGGGTTGGAAGTGAAGGATTAGTTTATTTTCTTCACCGCCTTCGGCTCCGCTCATCCGAATCGTGAGGTATTTGCAAATCGCGATGCCGTCCAGTCCCCACATATCGATAGCTTCACCCCAGTTACCCATCCAGTCGGCGGCTCTGGCATAATAATCGTCTTCATCATCATAATCTTCGGGGTCAAAAGCGCCCGGACGGAAACGAATTTGAGCGACGCCGTCATTAACTTCGGCACGTAAGTTCGCCCAGTTATCCCACCACATCGGCATACCGTTCGGTGAAAGTTCGGGTTTGTTATTCGGGTCACGGTCAGTAAAATCATCCCATAATAAGGTGCCTGATACAGAACCGACCCAACTGCGGATCGGCAGGTCGGCAGGGTTGCCGATTTCAGGAAGAGTG
>WQST01000110.1 GCA_009787745.1 Lachnospiraceae bacterium | reverse complement strand
CGCCGCAGGATATGGTTTATCTAGTGATAAAGTATAATCAGGAGACACCACAACACACCCGCTTGCCTCAACAAAACGGCTGATAAAGGCATCGTCTTGCTCAGGTATGCCAATCGAGTAGCCCCCGCCGTGAATCCACAGTAATCCGGGCACATTCTCACGCCGTTTTAACGGAGTATAAACACATATCCGTAACTTAGAGCCATCGGCTCGGGTTATATATTCCTGTTGGTATATTAAATTGTCGCTGTGTTTTCCGCGCAGCATCTGACACAGCTTCTTCATGAGCCTTGTTTTGATAAGCGAGAAAGAAGGCGAACCCCGCCGAAGGGAACGAGCTTTTTTTCGCAGTTCAGGATGTATCATGGCTTCGGTAATTTGCGGCATTACTTATCCTCCAAAGTTATGCCCCTTAATCAATCTAAGGGGTAACGCGCGCACCCTGTTCAAATGCTTCCTTACATGTGCAATATGTGATATCCGAGCGTCCCGCAATTTTCGCAAAAATCTTTTCCAATTGCTCAGGCGGGCATTTACGCGGGAATCCGCGTTCCATCTCCCAGCTATGCCCCCACATAACAAAAAGCATATGTTCATCTTGTAGCGTGGACGAAATAAATAAATCAAGTAATTCCATAACATTTTGGGCAGTATATGAGCAAGTCGCAATATAGTTTAGCGGGTTAGCCGGATAATAAAATAACGGCTTTTTTCCTAATGCCTTACGCGTATAAAGCATGTTACTGCCGCGCAAATAATCATTAGCCGCGGTTGTACTCATGTCATACGGGAACGCATGACCAACTATCTGATACCCAACCAAATCAGACAGTTCCTTAATATCTCTTGCCAATGATTGTTCCGTTTTTTTCTTGGACATATAACGATACATTTCATGTTTATAACCATGCGACGCCACCTCGAAACCTTCATAGACTTGCTTTATCTCGTCTTTCGGGATGCGGTGGATTTTCGTTATTTTGTGGCTATCTCCCAGACATCCGGCATTAAGGTTAAATGTACCCGATAAACCGAATTTTTTCATAATTTCAATGAACTTCTTGTCTTGTTCCACCCCGTCGTCCATGCTTAAGGAAAAGAATTTCATACTTACCTCCAAAGCGTTTAATTGCTATAACTAAGCCCGAAGCCATACTCATAAAGCGGATCTTCTGAATCAAAAGGTACATCGCTTTTTTGCTTTCGGACAGCTTCCATGCTCCGGGGCAATTCAAAGGGTAATTTGCCGTTTGGCGAAAATTCGCCGAACACCGCTTCTAAAATAATCGTTTCTTTCGCCCCGAATTCACACAAGATACCTGCCGCCTGCTGTGCTATCTCGGGAATTACCGCCGGGCGTACCATATTTATACAGACGATCGTCGGGCAAGTATTCATTATTGCCGACAGATGCTTCTTTTGTTTTTCGGTATAATCAAGGTCAAGCCCTTTAAACATCATGGCAAGTAATTCACGTCTATCACTGCGGTACGGAAAACCAAGATGTATCAGGGCAAAATCGGCGTTTTTCGGGCTGTTTACGATATTTGCATATTTTAAGATATTCGTTTTTTGAAAGCCTTCTATATAAACATTTACTTTTTTCTTAAGCGGAAGAACTTGGTTTTTCAAAAGAACCAGCGATTTACGCATCGCTTCCTCGCCTGCTTTGACATAATCGGGGGCGTTACATATTCTCAACGCTTCTTCTACCGAGACAAAGGGATTATCAAACAAACCTAAACGGAACTTAAGCGAAAGCACACGGCGGCATGACTCATCAAGCCTTTTTTCCGGAATCTCCCCACTGCGCACCAGATCAACCAAAAGTTCCGAACAAAACTCGCCGCCCAACTGGTCAATCCCTGCATCGATTGCCTTTTTTACCCGCCGGTGCGCATTAAGCTCCTCCGCTCCCCATGAGCGGGCGGGCAATCGAATCCCTGCAATAATATTATCTTTTATTATACTATAATCGGTATGGACAATACCATTATATTTCATTTTTTCCCGCAGCAGTCCTGTGATTATATCCCGATTATAATTAAAACCGACCTCTTCAATTCCCTCTAAACCAATCGGTACCCCATAATACGGCATCACCGCACAAACCCCTGCTTCGGCGGCGGCTTCGAACGGTTTCAAGTGATAGTCAAAGTGTCCGCCCGGATATACTTGTTCCTTACCAAAAGAAAAGTGGGCATCATCGCCATCTTTTTGCGGCCCGCCGCCGGGGAAATGCTTGACACAACAGGCGACGCTTTGATTACTTATTTCTTTCCCCTGAAATCCGCGGATATATGCGGCGGTTAAACGGGCATTCAAGCCGGCATCCTCGCCGAAAGTCTCTTTGATTCGCGGCCAGCGCGGTTCGGTTGCGGTGTCCGCGACAGGATGAAGCCCGAAGCTAATGCCGATTGCCCGCAGTTCTTTTCTTGCGATTTGTCCGAAAGCTTCCGTTAGCTCCTCATCGGCAATCGCGCCGAATCCAATTGGTGCCGGCCATGTTGACAAGCCGTTATCAACCAGAGTCGCCAGCGGGTTATTTTCACCCACGAAATGATGGCGCGGGTCAGAGCCAAGGGTAATCGGAATGCCCAAGCGTGTACGGCGTGCCATCTTTTGACAAGCGTTGTACCATTTCGCAAAGACATCCGGTTTCGCCGCTCCCATACAACTGAAGGCGCTTACCTGTTTGTCAGCGATTGTTTGGAGGACGGTTCCTGCTGAGAAGGGACTGCCTTTTTTGTGCAGGGCTTTTTCATTTGTGGAACTTAGATACGGGCAAAACATCTGCCCCGCTTTTTCTTCAATCGTCATTTGTGATAACAAGTCTTCCACACGCGCTTCAATTGGCCGGCGGGAATCTTCGTAGATATCGAGTTTGCCGTTTTTATTGAGATCGCAGAAGGAAAAGCCGTTCTCGTCTTTTAGAAGCGGAGCATCAATGCCTAGGTTATTTTTCATCTTATTTATTGTTATACGGTTGATAATTAATCGTACTAAAAAGTAAACTGCAAGTAAGGAAATCGGAAGCAGTACCATACCGATTACAGACTTAAAAATCGAATAACCGGCTACCTTTGCGATGGCTATCGCGATAAGCCATTTTAGAATTAGTTTGATAAAATCTTTCATAAGTTGTTCCTTTCTTTGTTATTGAAATTTAATGAGATGTGTTTATTTACACTTGTGATTTATTAGACACCTGTTGACTTTTTCATTATAATATGGTTATACTAATAATTGCAATATGCAATCGTAACGGGCTTTGTCAAATAATGAACAATTATCGAATGAATGTTGATTGTTGGGAATCATGGAGTAGTAATGGCGAGAGATACAATAAACAAAAATGACCGGCGGACGAAATATACGCGGAAGGTAATTAAAGACTCCTATCTGGAACTGCTCGGCGAATTGCCGTCAGCGAAAATAACGGTAACTGAGGTTTGCCGCCGGGCGGACATCAATCGCGGGACTTTTTATATTCATTACGAAGATTTAAAGCAGGTAATGGAAGAATTAGAAAATATCGCTTATGATGAGTTCGTTAAATTTATCCACAGTTCACTTAGGGATGAAGATAACAGACAGCAGTTAGCGAATGAGTTTTTCTTACGCGGTATTAAGAATTGGTCAACACAGCTAAATATTTTTACAGAATTTTATACGGAGCGGCTTTATGAGAAAGTTACGGCATATGCGGAATCACTTCTGGTCGGGTTATGCGTTGAAACGGGAAAGTTAAGCAGGGATGAGGCTGAATTATTCGCTTCTTTTATGGTTCATGCTTGTTTCAAGGCTGTGAAAAAGCTGAGTGAAGGGTCTGAGAATGAAATCGTCGCCCGAAATGCTTTTGTTAACAAAATGGTCAACGCTTTATTTGCTGCTGTTATCGACCCGTATGAGATTAATGCTGTGTTCAGTAAGCGTAAGTAAATCATAAATATATGATAACGTTTAAAAAGCAAATAAACAAGCCCACTATTAAAGCGACCAGCGAACCGTCGGATTTCTGCGGCGGTTTATATGAACCTGATTTCATTAAATCTATTATCGAAAGTATGACCGCTGTTACACATACTAAAATCCCTATGTTTGTTAAAATAGAAATGGTAAAGATAACCCCGGAAAGATTGCTTAGTACGCCGATAAGAACCGTTAGCAACGCCGCTAAACTTAAAGCGGAAGAACGGGGTTTAATATTTATATTGATGCTTTCAGGATTTCTGCGGTTGTTTTCAGCCTTTGCTTGTTTATATTCGGTGAGGATTTTTCTTTCACCGAATCTTTGCATTAATATGTCAAAGTATTCATAAGAGGAATTAAGCGCAAAAAGTTTCTCTTCGTCACTATAAACGAAAACCTTACTGACGCTCCCCGCATCCTTGATAATCAGTTTTTTGACCATATCAAATGTATACTGCTTTGGTCGGCTAAATAATGAGTAGCATATTATGTTATCCCCTAAAATTTTTATTTTACCGGTTGCGAAAAATAAAAACAGGGATAAGTTCAGTAAGAATAATGTGGAGAATATCGTGTAAACAGCGATTGTAACGGTTTCATTTTGGAATAATGTCATCAGTAAAATAAATAACCCGAATAGCGCGGAGCCAATTAAACTAATCCATTTTAGTAACGGCGACATGCGCAATTCGAAATTGTATATGTCAATTTCACTGCTTTTGACTATAATACTGCTTTTTATTCTTCTGACAAGAATAGTTACTGATATGGTTAATAAGGCGATTAATAATAAAATATGCAATTTAAATGCTCTCCCAATGTTTAATGTCATTTATTAATGAAGGTGAGATCCTTTGTATACTCAGGATGACATATATATTGTAACGCATTTATCATTATAATGAAATATCCATATGAATATTTCTCAGAATTTTGCTAAATATATCAATAATTGATCATAATGCGAGAGGTAAAAAAATGAATAAGAATAAAGCCAATGCCGAGAATAAAGCCAAAATCTCTTCTCAAAATAAAGATACCGGATTGCCAAGCTATAAGGATGATACAAAGCCCTACGAACAAAAAAATATGCCTGCGGGTGCTTTTATGCCGAGCAGGAATAGTCGGTAAGGCAGTTAAGACAGTTCGTGGTTTGCGCCCCGTTTTAAAACATCAAGCCTAATTACTGCAATAATCACTGAACTCAATTCAACACACAACCCGATTGCTCCGCCATAAGCGCCGATTGCCAGTGAATAAACTATCCAGCAACTAAGAACCACAATGTTGGCGCCCCTGATTAAGGTCATGTTTTTTTGACACAATGCTATCGTATAGGTACTGACCCCGATAATCGGAAAAATGCTGAACCAATTTTTCCAGCCTAATAATCCGCCGATAATGACAGCGCTTACAAATATGATTGTCAGCCAAGTCGGTGTGGATTTCCCCTTTTTGTGTAAAATATATAGAACAATATTCCTTAAGATATTGGCAAATTTAATAAATGCACCCGATAGGGCAAATAAAAGCATAAATTGAGTCATTGCGAGAAAATTCATAATACTGTTAAATATTATGGTATTTTCTTTGCGTTTTTGCTGATGCGACACCATTGCGGAAACTGATGCCAGTATGCCAAATATTTGTGCTATTGTATTGCTCAACTTTGCTCACCATTAAATCTTTGATTCTTCATATTCCTATTTTATCACAATAGTTAAGCATTCGTCAAAAAAACCGGAATCTCCGCCAAGCCGCATTTACACTAGTACTTTCATAATTAATATCTACTTTTTTCCAAACGCCAATAGAATTTCTTCGCATACTCCACCCATTTTTCGTAAAATTTCCGCAATATGTGCTCTGAAATCATGTATTTTGAATTTGTTCATTGGCGGGTAAAAATTACCTTGAAAAGCCCAAATTTCCTCCTTGTAATCATGTATTTTCTTATATAGCGATAATAATTGTACAGCCATAGCCAAATCGGGATATTGTTCGACTGCATTCTTTATAAAGTCATAGGCCGAACCGGTACAAACTAGGCAATAAGGAGAGCAATGTAAACTCCAGCAAATATCTCTTAATTCTTCATCGGTTTTATTTTCAAAATAGGAGTCGGTTTCAAGTGTTTTCGCCCAAGTTTCAAAGGCCGCTTTTCCAAACACAATCCTCCCTTCATCACTTTCGTTTGGAGGCAGTGTCAAAAACGTGGGGATGGAGTTAATCACATCTTGATAGATGTGACGCATATTTGATGATGAAAGTTTTTCGCCCGCGAAAAACAATCCATACGTTGTATCCAATCCATTTGTGATGGCCGAATATCCAAACTCATCCACCGAATTCTCAGGCAAACGTTCCGGACCAGGATAGAGATTGACGTACAACACGCCATTTTCATCATATCCTCCAATCAGGCAACCTTCAGGCAAAGGATTATAGCAATTGCCCTCTTTCATGGTCACGTTTCCCATACCCCATGCCAAAACGGGTATGTCTTTATCAACCGACGTTTTTATTGCTTTCATTACCGCAGGGAAATTTTTTTTAATTTCACTGTTTGAAATATAAATACAGTTATACCCAAAAACATTAAATGCTTTTTTCACAAACTGTGGTGCAAAGAAAGAGTTGGTTACACCGCTATCGACTTGAATATTATCCGGGTTGCCGATTTTTTCGGAATACATATAAGTAAAATTGTCTCCGGTAATATTAGCATAGAACTTGTAGTCATAAATGCCTGATCCCAGCTTTAACCCAACAGAACATATAGCGGAACATATAAAAAAATTCTGCCGGTTCTCAATTATTTTATATTCTTTTATTTTATTTGATATACTTGGCGATTCCGTATCTGTAAGCAGTTTTTCGACAGAATCCGATTCATAAGATGAATATTGTGCTATAGATAAAATTTCACGATTACTTGACATATCAAATCCTCCTCATATAATAAGTTTATAATCCGTAAGAAGCACGGTTGTAGACTTATTGTTTAATTGTATTTTGGTAAATGGATGATGTACGAAACATGCCTATGATGATAATCTTGGTCTCCTATGAAAAAAGCGGTTTCCCTTTCCAGTAATCGCCACCGCCCAGATTCTTTAAGCGCTCGTCATCCATTGATATTATATTCGCGGAGCCGTTCGGTTGCCCATGCATTTTGACCAATGAAGCTGGTGGAAAGAGCATTATTTCATTCATTTAGATTTTAGTAAATCCGCCGCGCATAACAACCTATAGCAACATTTTTAAATGGAACCCGTTCTTCTTCTGGCTCTGTTTCTTCTGTCGTTTGATTTGTTAGCCCAGAAATCATAGCGAAGGAGCTACCCCCAGAATTTTTTATTATTCTTTTTCTTACTTTAATCATATGATTATTCGATATCAAAGTAGTCATTTTGGGCTGTATGTGCTTTATTTCTGCTTTTCCACATAAAATTTCCAAATGGCCCAGAGATTCATTGGTATCCAAATCTATTAATTCTTCACCTAATAAATAAACTAAAAACTCATGCCCTGTTTGAATACCAGTCTCATAACCTTTATTAATTACTACTTCATAATTATTTAGGATTTTTATCACTTTTGCTGTTTCATTCATTTTCATTTTTAATTGTCCCTTCTAAGCAAATTTTAGGAATACTCGGTTTTATCATAATATCGTTACAATGAGCACTTTTATTAATGAGCTTTTCTTTTATTTCACAAACTGTTTCATTAAATATCCAATTTACAATAACTATTTGTAAATAACCTTTATTGTTTATAGTTTCAACGTATCCAATGCCTATCAATATCTCAATTTTATCATTATTATCATAATAATATATTGATGCCAGAGATTCAAAGCCAAATAAATCATTACTATTATCAACAATAAATGTAACTTTTCCAGTTTTGTATACAATTTTTTTAACTTTAGGTAATTTAGAATTTTTTTTATTAGCACATATTGTAAATGTCAAAATCCAAACTACCCACATACCCCAAAGAGCAATTATTAATAAATAGCTTGGAACTGGCTCTTTATAGCCCCAAACCCCAAATATAGTTAGGATATTTGAAATAATAAAGAAAAAAATTATTGTTATCCCATTCTTCATTGCAT
>WQST01000109.1 GCA_009787745.1 Lachnospiraceae bacterium | reverse complement strand
ACCGCCCAGGTTCGAACCGCCGCCTGCGCAACCGATAATTGTATCGGGCTTTACACCATATTTATCAAAGGCGGCTTTTGCTTCCAAGCCGATGATTGACTGATGCAAAAGGACTTGTGCCAAAACCGAGCCTAAAACATAGCGATAACCTTCTGATTTAACCGCGACTTCGACCGCTTCGGAAATCGCGCAACCCAAACTGCCGTTGGTGCCGGGGAAATCCGCGAGAATTTTTTTGCCGATTTCTGTATCTGATGATGGTGAAGGTGTCACGCTTGCTCCGTAAGTGCGCATAACTTCACGGCGATACGGTTTTTGCTCATAAGACGATTTAACCATAAAGACTTTTAAGTCTAACTCAAGATAAGCACATGCCATCGAAAGGGCCGTACCCCATTGTCCTGCACCCGTTTCTGTTGTTACGCCTTTTAAGCCTTGTTTCTTAGCGTAATAAGCTTGCGCAATCGCCGAGTTAAGCTTATGGCTTCCGCTGGTATTGTTTCCCTCGAATTTATAATATATCTTCGCAGGGGTGCCTAATTTTTCTTCCAAGCAATAGGCTCTGACCAAAGGAGCAGGGCGGTACATCCTATAAAAGTTCAGGATTTCCGCAGGAATATCAAAATAAGGGGTTGTGTCGTCAAGCTCTTGCTTGACCAGCTCGGCGCAAAATACCGCTTCCAGTTCGGCGGCGGTCATCGGCTGTTTGGTGCCGGGGTTTAAAAGCGGAGCCGGTTTGTTTTTCATATCGGCGCGGACATTGTACCATTTATCCGGCATCTCGTGTTCTTCCAGATAAATTTTGTAGGGGATTGTTTTTTCGTTCATGGGTTCTCCTTTCGAAATTGCGGTAAAATTAATTTTCGGCGCGGGACACACCGGCGTTACTATAAAACTGACTAGTCGGGATGTTATTACTTTTATTGTTATTTTATCTGCTTATGATTATTCATTCGCAAATTTACACAAAAAATCCCTGACAAAGCCATCACTTTGTCAGGGACGAATAATCAATATCCGCGGTGCCACCCTGATTCACAGTCGCCTGTGCGCTTAAGAAGTACTATCATACTTCCGACAACTAACGTATGCCCTCACGTCATGAAATACTCAGCATATTCTGCCTTTTAACATGCCCTCAACAGCCCATTTGGCAATCCGCATTTCATGCTCGGCTCTCAGCCCCCCGAACTCTCTGTACTACGCGCTAATGCCGTTACTTCTGTCTCAACGGTTTAGGTTATTTTACTATGGGATGTGTTTTCTTGTCAAGAAAATTTCGATATATAAATTTTCTGCGTTTTTGTAGTTTCCCCCGGCACCTTTAAAAAGAATTTCTTTATTGATTTTCGGGCAAATCCATGGTATGCTTTATACGGTTTATAATTGTTATTAATCATTACGCAAAAGAGGTTAGAATGAAAAAAACATTTGATGATTTAATCGCCAAACTGAAAGATGTCCCGACGAAAAAAGTTGCTATCGCATGTGCTCAGGATTCGGCGGTGTTGGAAGCTGTTAAAGCGGCGAAAGACAGGGGGATTGCCAATGCTGTTTTAGTCGGCGATGAGGTTAAAATTAAAGAAGTAGCCGATTCCTTAAATATTTCGCTGGACGATTTCGAAGTGATTCATGTCGCCGACGATTATGAAGCCGCCCTCAAAGCGGTAAAACTTGTCCATGACGGCGAAGCCGATATGTACATGAAAGGTCTGATTGATACCAGAAGCTTCTTAAAGAGCGTTCTCGACAAAGAAGTCGGCCTTCGTACAGGCGCCGCCCTTTCACATGTTTGTGTTTTTGAAATCGAGGGCATTGACCAATTACTTTTCCTGACCGATGTTGCTTTCATCCCTTACCCGACCCTTGAAGATAAAGTTAATATGATCAAAAATACATTGATTATTACCGAAGCCTGCGGTATCGAAAACCCTAAAGTTGCTCCGCTTGCCGCCGTCGAAGTCGTAAATCCCAAAATGCCGGTAACGGTTGAAGCCGCCGAACTTACACGGATGTATAAAGACGGTGAAATTACGGGATGTATTATTGACGGCCCGCTTTCTTTGGATTTGGCGATCGACCCCGAAGCCGCTATTCACAAAGGTGCTACCGACCGTGAAATTAGGGGTGATGCCGATATCTTGCTTTTCCCTGATATCCATGCGGGTAACTTAGTTTATAAGGCATTAGTACACACCGCAACCGTAAAAAACGGAAATATTTTAACAGGAACGAAAGCCCCCGTTATCCTGACTTCACGTTCAGATAATTTCGAATCCAAAGTCAATTCCATAGCACTCGGCGCGGTCGTTGCGGATAAAATGAAAAACTTATAGGTTCTGTAAATAAAAAGAGGAAAACTTATGTCAATTAAAAGCCTTATTATCAACCCGGGTTCCACCTCAACCAAAATTGGGATTTTCGAAGATGAAAACCTCCTTTTTGAGGAAACCTTAAGACATACCACCGAAGAAATCGCCGGCTATGATTCAATAGCCGCTCAAAAAGACTTTCGCAAAAATATTATTATGAATTTTTTCGCGGAAAAAAACTTTGATATCAATTCCCTCGGGATGGTTGTCGGCCGCGGCGGCTTGCTTAAACCGATTGTCAGCGGGACATATATCGTTTGCGATAAGCTGATTGCCGATCTCAAAAAAAGCGAGCGCGGTGAACATGCTTCGAATTTAGGCGGGCTGATTGCCAAAGAAATCGCCGACCAACTTTCAATTCCCGCTTTTATCGTTGATCCTGTCGTGGTCGATGAACTGATGCCGGAAGCCAGACTTTCCGGAGTTCCTGAACTTCCTCGCGTCAGCATTTTCCATGCGCTTAACCAAAAGGCGATTGCGAAGCGCTATGCCCGCGAAACAGGACGCCATTATGACGACCTTAATTTGATCGTCGTTCATCTGGGCGGCGGGATTTCTGTCGGCGCCCATGAAAAAGGAAAAATTATTGATGTTTTCAACGCTTTGGACGGCGACGGCGCTTTCTCGCCCGAGCGTGCGGGGGGCGTACCTTCGGGCGCACTAATCAGAATGTGTTATTCGGGCAAATTTACCGAAAAAGAAATGTTAAAGAAAATCACAGGCGGCGGCGGACTCAATGCTTACCTTGGGATTAATAATATGCAGGAAGTCGAAAAGCAGGTCGCCGAAGGTAATGCTGAATGGAAGCTGGTTCGTGATGCGATGATTCTGCAAATCAGTAAAGACATCGGTTCAATGGCATGTGTTCTTAAAGGAAAGGTTGACCAAATTCTGATAACAGGCGGTATTGCATACAATAAATCAGTCACGGCTTCCCTCTCCGAACGCTCAGAATGGATCGCTCCCATCACCGTTTTCCCCGGTGAAGATGAGTTGCTTGCTCTTGTGCAAGGCGGGCTTCGGGTTTTGAATGGGGAGGAAGAAGCGAAGGATTATTAAGCGCTATATTCTGATAAAGTATTTAAAGGCGGTCTTCCGATTCATCAGGATACCGCCTTATATCATTAATTCGGGAACAACTCATTCCAACGACGTACAAACCTGATTCCGTCCAAAGCTTTTCGCTTTCTTAAGTTTTCGGTCTGCTTCTTCTAAAAATTCGCGGATATCATCATCGGCATTCGGTGTTTTGACCGCGACGCCGATGCTGACTGTCATTTGAGTCGCGGAGTAGCCCATGCTGGGGATTTCTTTTATTGACGCTGCCAAGCAAATCTCTTCCGCCATGACCGTCGCCGCCGTCAAATCAGTGTCCAGTAAAATAACGGCAAATTCTTCTCCGCCGATACGTGCCGCCAAATCAATCTCGGGGCGGATATGCGCAACCAAAACCTGAACAAGGCTTTGCAAAAGAACATCGCCTTGTAAATAACCATAGGTATCATTGTATTGTTTAAATAAATCTAAATCAATGTTTAAAATACTGATCGGTTTATTGTCACGAACCGCTTTTTCCCATTCGGCCGCCAAAAACTCATCGAATTGGCTCTTATTGGCGATTTCTGTCAACGGATCCATCGTACATAACTGTTCAATCGTCCGCATTTGTTTCGCTGACTTAAGGTGCGTTCTGACCCTCGCTTTGATAATCGCGTTACTAAACGGTTTCGTAATAAAATCAGCCGCTCCCAGTAAAAAACCGCGCTCCTGGTCGGAAACATTATTAAGCTCGGTGATAAAAATAATCGGAATCGCTTTGGTATTAATATTTTCCTTTAATTCCTTAAGTACATCGTAACCGCTCATATCAGGCAAGACAATATCAAGTAAAATCAAGTCAGGCTTATCTTGCTCGGCGCGGGCAATTGCCATCGCGCCTGTTTTGGCGACATAAACGGTATATTCATTCTTCAAGATATGATTAAGGGCATCCAGATTAACCTTTTCATCATCGACAATCAGGATTCGGTCTTTTACATATTCTTGCATTTATTCCTCCGATATCTTTATTCTCAGGCGAAGCTATAAATGAACTTAGCTTATAACTTGATATTCGCAAATAAACTGCCTAACGAAGTGGTCAGTTCACCCTCTGATTGATAATTTAATTCTTCAAGCACTTCGACAGGCTCATCTTCTTCTAATGCCTTGATACTAAGCGATATTTTGCCGTCATTTACTTTAAGGACTTTTACCTTAACTTGCTCACCGATGCTTAGGATATCGGCGGCTTTTTTGATGCGTTGCCGGGAAATCTGGGATATATGGACAAGTCCGCTGATGCCGTCGCCCAAATTAATGAAAGCGCCGAAATCCGTCAAACTTTCTACTTTTCCTTCTAAAATACTGTTCGGAATAATCATTGCGATTTTGCGGTCACGCATGGCTTTCGCTTCTTCTTTAAGAATTGCTTTGGCGGACAAAATTAGTTTTTCCTTTGTGCGGTCAACAGCAATTACCCGCGCTTTAATCGTTTTATTGAGCCAGGGATTGACGTCCTCCACAAAGCTAAGCGCCAAGTGGGATGCCGGGATAAAGCCGCGCATATCTTCAAGATAGCAGATTACCCCGCCGTTAGTAACGCCGCTAATCTTCACCTCAAAATCGCGGGCTTCGTTTAAATATGTTTCAAGCTTATCCCATGCCAGAATTTGATTAGCCAAAATCCGCGACAGGCGGATGCTTCCATGCCCGTCGTCCGCTTTCATAACGGTCGCCTCAATCGTATCACCAACTTTTATATCCCGGATAATGGAAAAATCGGGGGCTTTACTCATGTCTGCGGCTTTGATGATGCCTTGTGTATAATACCGAAGATCGAGGGTCACTTCTTCTTCATTCACGGCAATGACGGTGCCTGAAATAATATCACCTTCATTTATTTTGCGGAAAGATGCCTCAAGTTCCTTCGTATAATCAGTCATTGATTCGATGGGTGTTTCTGCGATTACGGGTTCTCTTTTCGTCTCCATTGTAAACCTCACTATCTGTTGGGATGTATAAAGCTTATCATATTTTATCCAATAAATAAGTATAAAGCAAGTATATATTGACATTATTAGGATTTTTTGGTTACTATTCACTTTCACATATATTTATCGCAAAATTTCGAATAGTTCTTGTAGTGACATGCCATTTTCGCGGGCAATTGCGGCGAGGTCGTCGTATTCGGGTTTGGTTTTTTTAATGCCAAAGCCATGGGATGTTTTTATTTTCACCGCGCCATACTCGGTTTGTATTTCGGTTTGTTCTTTATGCAGGGTGTACCTTTGGCATGAATACTCCCTGATACCGATGGTCGTCGTATGCTTAAAAATGAGGGGGAGCATTTTATCTTTATCCCCGGCATGGCACATGCAAGTAAATTTCATCGCGGCACGGCCCTTTTTCATGATGATCGGCGTCGTATATACATCAAGCGCCCCCGCTTCAAATAATATTTCCTGAGCAAAAGCCAAGGCTTCCGATGTCATATCGTCTAAATTACAGACGAGTTCGGCGACCTCTTCACTGCTCTCGGTGCTTTTTCCCAGATAGGCGCGGAGGCAATTAGCTCTTTCGAAATCTTTTTTTCCCATGCCGTAGCCAATCTTATCAACGGCTAAAACCGGCATATCTTTGTATTCACTGACGAAATATTTTAGTAGTGCCGCGCCCGTTGGGGTGCATAGCTCGCCGTTTATCCGATCGTTATATATCGGGATGCCCTGCAAAATATGCGCCGTTGCGGGTGCGGGGACGGGTAAAATGCCGTGTGCGCAGCGCACTTGTCCCTTGCCTGTGTTGATGGGGGAAGATAGAATTTTATCCGGCGCCAGTTCTTCTATTAACATGCAAACGCCGATTATGTCAGCGACGGCATCCATCTCCCCGACTTCGTGGAAATGAATCTGCTCGATTGGTACTCCATGGGCATGGCTTTCGGCATCGGCGATTAGCTTGTAGACACCTAATGCGTTTTCTTTGACCCCGGGTGATGTGTTTAGGTGGTTGATTAAGTGTTCGATGTGGTGGTAGGTGTTGTGGGTATGGTCGTGACTGTGGTCGTGGTCATGACTGTGGGTATGACCGTGGTCATGGCTGTGACCGTGATCATGGCTGTGACCGTGGTCATGGCATTCCTCATGGATATGTTCGTGCGTGCTTTCTTCCGCGCCGTTGATCATTACTTTGATATGCGTTCCCGTTATGCCATGCTTAACAGAAGGCGCGGCCATCACTTTCACGCCCGAAAGTCCGATTTTATTTAATCTATCAAGAAACGCTTCGGGGTCGTCATGTAATTCAAGCAAAGCTGCCATCATCATATCACCTGCCGCACCCATATTGCATTCGAAATAAAGTGTTTTCATAATAATCCTCCATGCATTCTGCAAAAATAATAAGTGAAAACGGAGTTTTCACACTAATTCTCCATTTATCTTCAAATTACATATCATATGTTATTTAATATCATCCTAAACGAATCAAAGAATCTCATAAAGGCAATAAATAACGGTTGCTATTTTATTCTCTGATGGTTTATCATACTCGCCAGATACCCGCCGCCGAACCCATTATCAATATTTACGACGCTAACACCGCTGGCGCAGGAATTGAGCATCGTTAGAAGCGCCGATAATCCGCCGAATGAAGCACCATAGCCGATACTGGTCGGAACGGCGATAACCGGGCAATCCGCCAACCCGCCGATTACACTTGCCAGTGCGCCTTCCATACCGGCGATGGCGACGATAACCTGTGCTTCCATAATGACATCCAGACGCGAAAGTAACCTGTTAAGCCCCGCAACACCGACATCATACAAACGAACGACTTCATTCCCCAATGCTTCGGCGGTTAGTGCCGCTTCTTCGGCGATAGGCATATCGCTTGTCCCGCCTGTCGCAACGACGATTTTTCCGATGCCATCAGGCTTCGGCATCTCGCCGATTATCCCGATACGCGCCATTTCGTGATAGTTAAATGAAAATTTAACTGCTAATGCGGCGCAAGCTTCCGGCGGTATGCGGGTGATTAAGATAAGATTCTGCCCCCTTTTAACCATCGCATCCGCAATCCCAACGATTTGCTCAGGCGTTTTTCCTGCCCCGTAGATTACTTCCGCGATCCCCTGGCGAAGCTCACGGTGATGGTCAAGTTTGACATACCCCAAATCCTCGAACGGTTCCATTCGAAGCTTAAGCACGGCTTCTTCAGGGGAAAGCTCTCCGTTTTTGATTTTATCGAGCATTTCCAGTGTTTGCTTTTGGGTCATATTTATCTCCCTTCTAAATCCAATAATACAAGCGGAAAAACCGGTTTTATCGCTTTGATTATTTCTGTTCTTTTCTTGAGTACTTCGCTTATATAACGCTCAGGAAATTGAAGCCGCGCCGCTTCTGCAAAAACTCTAACCCGAAAATCACTAAATCCCAATTTAAATAAGGCATTCTCCGCCAGCTCCACTTTTTCCAATAATTCACCGGTAATAGGGCGGCCGGTGGGTATGCGTGTGGCAAGACAAGCATAAGCAGGTTTGTCAAAAGTGAATAAGCCCGCTTCTTTAGAAAAACGGCGCACCTCGTCTTTCGTGATACCGCATTCACGAAGCGGCGAGCGAACTTTAAGTTCCGCCAAAGCTTTCATTCCGGGACGGTCGGAAGCGTCGTCAGAAGCGTTAGTGCCGTCGATA
>WQST01000108.1 GCA_009787745.1 Lachnospiraceae bacterium | reverse complement strand
CTAAAGCAGATTTGGGACAAAGACCTTTTATACAAAGGTTTCAAAATCGTTCCCTATTGCCCCCGTTGCGGTACCCCGCTATCATCGCATGAGGTCGCTCAGGGTTACAAAGATATCAAAGAACGCTCCGCCGTCGTCCGCTTTAAACTAAAAGACGAGGACGCCTGCATCCTTGCCTGGACTACCACCCCCTGGACACTGCCTTCGAACTTAGGGCTATGTGTTAACCCCAATGAAACTTACGCGAAAGTGAAAGCCATTGACGGCTATACCTATTATCTCGCCGAAGCACTGCTTGACAGAGTTTTAGGCGGTTTAGCCCAAAAAGAGGGAGCCGAAGGCGAAAATAACACCTGTTATGAATTGCTTTCAACGCTCAAAGGAAAAGATTTAGAATACCGCGAATACGAACCGCTCTTTGATTTCGCCCGCGATATCGTCGCTAACCAAAATAAAAAAGCTTGGTTCGTCGTCTGTGATGAGTTCGTCACTCTAACCGACGGAACAGGTGTCGTCCATGTCGCCCCCGCTTTCGGTGAGGACGACCAAAAAGTTTGCGCTAAGTACGATATGCCCTTCGTTCAACTTGTCAACAGTAAAGGCGAAATGACCGAAGAAACCGCCTATGCAGGAATTTTCGTCAAAAAAGCCGACCCAATGATTATCGCCGACTTAGAAAAAAGCGGAAAACTCTTTTCAGCGCCCGATTTTTTACATAATTACCCCCATTGCTGGCGCTGTGACACACCGCTTATCTACTATGCCCGCGAATCATGGTATATCAAAATGACCGCCGTCAAAGACGACCTCATCCGCAATAATAACACCATCAATTGGATTCCCGAATCCCTCGGTAAGGGACGTTTCGGCGACTGGCTCGAAAACATTCAGGACTGGGCCGTTTCGCGTAACCGCTACTGGGGTACACCCCTTAATATTTGGGAATGCGCTGACTGCGGTCACTTTGAATCCGTTGGCAGTCGTGACGACCTCGAAAAATTAAGCGGAAATCCGCAGGCTCAGACCGTAGAACTCCACCGCCCATATATCGACGAAATAACAGGAACATGCCCGAAATGCGCTAACGGAATAATGCACCGCGTCCCCGAAGTCATTGATTGCTGGTTTGATTCAGGGGCGATGCCATTCGCCCAGCACCACTACCCTTTCGAAAACCACGACCTTTTTAACGCCCAGTTCCCTGCTCAGTTCATTTCCGAAGCGGTTGACCAAACCCGCGGCTGGTTTTATTCCCTGTTAGCCGAATCGACGATTCTGTTCGGCAAGTCCCCATACGAAAACTGCATCGTTCTGGGTCATGTTTCCGACGAAAAAGGCGTCAAAATGTCTAAGTCCAAGGGCAATGCCATCGACCCCTTCGAAGCTTTGGAAAACTACGGCGCCGATGCTGTCCGTTGGTATTTTTGCGTCAATTCCGCGCCTTGGCTCCCCAACCGCTTCCACGGCCGCGCCGTCGTCGAAGGGCAGCGCCGTTTCATGGGAACCTTATGGAATACCTACGCTTTCTACGTCCTGTATGCCAATATTGACCAATTCGACGCGTCGAAGTACGAGTTAAAATTTGCTTCCTTAACGGTCATGGATAAATGGCTTTTATCAAAATTAAATACCTTGATTATTCAGGTTGACGACCACCTTAATAACTACCGCATCACCGAAGCCGCCCGAACGCTCGAAAAATTCGTTGATGATATGTCCAATTGGTATGTCCGCAGGAGCCGTGAACGCTTCTGGGCGGGTGGTATGGAGCAGGACAAAATAAACGCCTACATGACACTCTATACAACCCTTGTCACCTTATGTAAGTGTGCCGCGCCGATGATTCCCTTCATGACCGACGACATTTACACAAACCTTGTTCTGACCCTTGATAAATCCGCGCCCGAAAGCATCCATTTATGCGATTTTCCCACGGCGGATAAAAGCATGATTGATGAAGAACTTGCCGTGTCAATGGATGAGGTCCTTGATATCGTCGTGAAAGGGCGCGCCTGCCGTAATAACGCCAATATCAAAAACCGCCAGCCTTTGTCGGCGATGATTATCAAAGCACCGGAAAGCCTTGCCGATTTTTACCTTGATATCATAAAAGAAGAGCTAAACGTCAAAGAAGTCACTTTCTCTGACGATGTCCGCGAATTTACAAGCTATACTTTTAAACCACAGCTTCGCACCGTCGGTCCGAAATACGGTAAGCAACTCGGCGGTATCCAAAAGACCCTCGCTGTGATTGACGGGAATCAGGCGATGGATGAATTAAAAGCCAATGGCCATATTATCTTCACCGTTTCCGATACCGAAGTAACCCTTACCGAAGAAGACCTTTTAATTGATATCACCCAAAAAGAAGGTTATATCACCGAAGCAGACAATAAAATAACAGTCGTTATCAATACGCAGTTAACCGACGAATTGATCGAAGAAGGTTTCGTTTACGAACTTATCTCTAAAATCCAGACCATGCGCAAAGAAGCCGACTTCGAAGTAACCGACCATATCCTGATTCAAATATCCGACAATCCGCGCATCACCGGTATTATCGCGAGAAATCACGATGTAATCGCGGCGAAAGTCCTCGCTGATAAGTTAGGCGAAGCGCCGCTTAATAATGCCGCCGCCGTGCGTGATTGGAATATTAACGGTGAAGCAGTAAAAATTGCCTTAGAAAGAGTATAAAAAAGTGTCATCCAGAGAAAGTATCATCACTAACTATACAGACTTTTTCGCCGCCGGATGCAAGGAACCCGGCGAGCTAAAATACGGAATCGAAGCGGAACATATCATCACCTATAATAATACCGGGAAAGCAGTCCCTTACTTGGGTGATGACGGCGTCTGCTCACTTTTACATGAGCTAAAAAAATATTTTACCGAAACCGATATGACTGACGGGCATCTGATCGGTCTGTTAAATGATGAAGCCAATATCTCGCTGGAACCGGGCAGTCAATTGGAAATCAGTATCACCGCTTCCGAAAGCATCCCCGAGATTTCCCGCATCTATCAAAAATATCATAAAATTATCAGCGATATCCTGACCGAAAGGAAGCAGGAAATTAATACGGTGGGCTATCAACCCGCCTCATTGGTCCGCGATATTGTTATTTTGCCCAAATGCCGTTACTACTTCATGGATCAGCATTTTGGCCGTTCAGGCGGAAGCGGGATTAATATGATGCGCGGAACCGCTTCCTGTCAAGTGATACTTGATTATACCGATGAAAAAGACTTCATAAATAAATATCGCTGCGCGTCCGTTTTAACCCCATTACTTGCTTTGATTAGCACCAATACGCCGATTTTCGAGGGAGCGCCTAATCATAACCTATTAATTCGGACGAAAATTTGGCGTGATGTAGACCCTGCCAGATGCGGTATCCCGCCCGAAACATTTAACCCTGATTTTTCCTTTGCGAAATATGCGGAATATATTATAAATCAAGCGGCGATTTTTGAAATAAAAGATGAAAAATCAACCGGAAGCGACAAGAAAGTATCCGAAATCCTTGCGGATAAACCTGATTGGGATGACGACTACCTTCTGTACCTGTCTTTGGCATTCCCGGATGTCCGTTTGCGCCAGTACATAGAAATTCGCGTCGCCGACAGCATGGACGCGGTTAAGATGTTTGCCTATATGGCTCTTATTAAAGGCTTATTTCTTGATATGCCTTGCTTAAACAAGTGGCTTTCTAAATTTCCGTTCAGTATTGATTCAATCATTAACGCTCAGGATGCGATAATGAAAGAAGGAATGAATGCGCTTGTAAACGAAGAACCTGTCGCCGATTTACTGAATCAAATGATAAAACTTTCGCTTGCTAACCTCGATAAAGAAGAAAGTGAAATTTTATTATCAGGTTTCGGGCAGTACTTATACAATATCATCTGAGCGAAGCGAAGGCTTTCTCTATAGCCGGTCAAAAACTCAATTTAAAGGAGAAACCCCCATGCACATGGCAGACGCCTTATTATCCCCCGCAGTAGCAATGACAATGAATGTAGTCAGCGCCGCCGCCATCGGGATATCCGTAAAAAAAATCAAAAAGAACGAATTAGGCGAAAAAATAATTCCCCTCATGGGTGTCGCGGGGGCAATGGTCTTCGCGGCACAAATGGTCGATATCACCATTCCGCTAACAGGTTCGTCGGGACATCTGGGAGGCGGAATTTTGCTCGCAGGCCTACTCGGCAGTATTCCGGCATTTCTTTCAATGGCGGCGATTTTAATCATCCAATGCCTGTTCTTTGCGGATGGCGGGCTTCTGGCACTAGGCAGTAATATCTTTGTTCTGGGCGTCGTTCCTTGCCTTTTGATTTACCCCTTGATATTTAAACCATTGATAAAAGCAGGGCTTAGTTACAAACGCATATCGGTGGCATCGATAATATCGGCGGCGGCAGGATTACAACTGGGAGCATTTATTGTCGTACTCTTGACGTTATTATCGCGGATAACGGCACTTCCGTTCGGGACGTTTTTGGTTCTCATGCAGCCGATCCATTTAGTTATCGGAATTTTTGAAGGCATTATCACGGCGGCAGTGTTGTGTTTTGTATACAATATGCGCCCCGAGATTATTACGTCTTTGCGGTCTGATGAAGGATTGGATAATATCTCAATGAAAAAGATATTGGCGGCTTTTGCCGTCTTGGCAGTCGTAATCGGCGGCGCGTTATCACTGCTTGCATCCGAACACCCTGACGGCTTGGAATGGTCAGTCGAAAAAACCACCGCAAGGGTATTCGGCATAGAAACCGAACTTGAAGCAGAAGGAAGCATCTATGAAAACGCCGAAAGTATACAGGGGCAAACAGCCTTCTTACCCGACTACGCTTTTGCTTCCGACCCCGATAATGCGTTCGGAACATCATTATCGGGACTTATCGGCGCATTTATCACGTTCTTAGCCGCAGGGCTTTGCGGGTTCGTTATTACGAAAGCAAAGAAATCATGATAGCTGAAAGGCAGGAGTACTAATGAATATATATTTATTTCCGCTTGAAGCGGCCATACTGTCTTTCCTGGGATTATCAACAATGGTAACAATACCGTACATACTATTTCAGTATTTTAAATATGGCGCGGTATCAAAATTTAGGGCACTAATCCTTTTCTCTTTTTTCCTTTATCTTTTGTGTGCTTATTATTTAGTTATCTTGCCGCTACCTGACCCTAAAACATTAGCACCAATTGAAAGTATTAGACAACATGTTAATTTCATACCTTTCAAATTTGCCTATGATTTTTCTTTGCAAACCACCTTAAAACTGACGGATATACGTACATATTTCCCGGCTCTTAAGCAAATGGTATTTTTTCAACCGGTTTTTAATATTATCCTGACGGTACCTTTTGGCGTTTATATAGGATACTATTTTAAGCAAAATCTAAAGAAAACGATGCTTTTTACATTTTGCTTATCGCTTTTTTTTGAAATTTCCCAACTGTCCGGATTGTTTGGCTTATACCCTCGCCCTTATCGTTTAGCGGATGTAGATGATTTGATGTTAAATACTTTCGGCGGAGTAATCGGTTACAAAATTTATCAGCACTTTTTAGTGTTTTTACCCCCCAAAGCTGAAATTGATGAAGCTAATTATTTAAAGAGTGAAAAAGTAGGGTATATAAGGAGGTTTTTTGCTTTTTTAGTTGATTATCATATTGTATTATTTTTTTCAACAATATTAATCTCTTTGGCTAACGTTTCGCCCTTGATTTTTAATATCCTTTTGTTTGGCTATTTTGTGGTGTCTCACTTATTATTTAAGCAAACAATCGGAAAAGCGTTGGTGCATATTAAATTACAAACAGAAAATAAAGAGCAAAATTACATGAAATCAGTGGTTTTTCGGTATATGATGCTCTGTCTCATAATTACGCTAATAAATGTTTTGGATTTTCTTGTGAAAAATATTTACGCGAATGGTATTTATGCCATTTTAGGATTATTAGCTTTAATGCTTGTGCTGATTGATGTTATTTTCGGGTTTAAAAGAGGGAAAATATTACTTTATGAGAAATTGAGTAAAACCGGGAATGTTAGTTCTTTCTATCGGCGTGTTTCTTAATTTGAATAAGTTTATCCTTAATGCATTTCCCCTGCTATCCGATATATAAATAGAGAAAACCGCGCATATATTGGGGAGATTTTACCGCAGAGATACAAAAATAAAATAAGCATAGAAAAGTAGAAATACATGCCTGATTTAAGTACCCGCGTCCGCGAAATTCGGGCGTTTGATAGTCTTGCCGCCGGGAAAACGGTGATACATAATCTTAATCCTTTAACGAAGATATTATCCACGTTTGTTTTTATTATAATCATTGCTTCATTTGGCAGATATGATTTTATCCGCCTTGCGCCTTATCTTTTTTACCCTTTCGTAGTAATGGCGCTGGCGGAACTTCCGTATAAATTGCTGTTATCCCGCATACTTATCGTTTTGCCTTTTTGCTTACTGGCAGGAATAACGAATGTTATTTTTGAACGGACAACGGCGTTTACGGTAGGGAGTATAGCGATTAGCTTCGGTGTTTTATCATTAGCAACGATTATGCTTAAAATGTATTTATGCGTTATGGCGGCTCTTTTTCTGATCGCAACGACCAAAATAACTGATTTGACAAAAGAATTACGGCGGCTTCACATTCCGATGATATTTGTAATTATATTGGAAATGACATTTCGTTATATCGGGGTTTTATTTGAAGAGTTATATTCGATGGCGACAGCTTATAAACTACGCTCAGGGAGTAAAAAGGGCGTTAATATAAAGCATATCGGTTCGTTCCTCGGACAGCTTCTGCTACGGGGGTTTGACCGCGCCGAGCGGATTCATACAGCGATGCGCTGCCGCGGATATACGCTTTATCAAGTAGCGCCAAGACGCCGTAAAATTTCGGGTTTGGATATATTTACACTAGTATTTGTGTGTTTTATGTCGATATTGTTTCGTGTTATGTAAACCTTAGCCGCGCAAGGAGAGTAGGTTGCTTTTAATAAATAATTTAGTAATTGAATATCCCGACGGCTTACGGGCAATCAATGATGTGACCTTTTCGCTTAAGGACGGAGAAAATATCGCCGTCATCGGCGCCAACGGTGCAGGGAAAACATCGCTTTTGCTTTCCCTCGTCGGTATTTTGCTCCCCCAAAGCGGGCAAATCAGGCTTGGCAATGAAGTCCTGCAAAAAAAGAACCTGCGCCGAATCCGCTCACAAATCGGAATGGTGTTTCAAAATCCCGACGATCAGCTTTTTATGACGAGCATCTTTGAAGATGTTGCTTTCGGCCCGCGTAGCTATGACTTAGATGAGGCTGAAACGAAAGAGCGTGTGGCTAATACCCTTAAGAAACTTCGGATTGAACATTTGGCGGAGCGTTCGCCGCTTAAGCTTTCCGGCGGTGAGAAGCGAATCGCGGCGATTGCAACCGTGATGGCGATGGAACCGGAATTTTTACTTTTTGACGAACCGACCGCGTTTTTAGATCCTCGCGCCAAGCGTAACCTCAAAGATATCTTAAGCGACCTTCCGCAGGGAAAATTAATCGCCACGCATGACCTTCTGTTTGCCGAGGAATTGTGTTCGCGTGTATTACTTTTACAAAATGGTCAAATTATCGCCGACGGCGGCGTCAATATTTTACATGATAAAGAATTATTAGAAACGGCGGGATTATAAATATGAATGAACATACTGCTTTAAAACAATTTTTCACAGAAAATAATACTGTTGCGCTAGGCTTTTCAGGGGGGGTGGATTCATCATATTTACTTTATGCCGCACTTCACTACGGCGCCAAAATAAGGGCTTATTATGTTAAATCAGCATTTCAGCCCGAATTTGAACTTAAAGACGCGGATAAGCTGGCCGAAATGCTTGGTGCGGATATGAAGGTAATTAATATCGGCGTCTTAGATAATGAAGAGGTAACAAATAATCCGCCCGACCGTTGCTATTTCTGCAAAAAAGTAATCTTCGGAACACTTAAAAAGCAGGCTTTAGCCGATGGTTTTACGCTTATTATCGACGGCACTAACGCTTCTGACGACGCTTCCGACCGTCCCGGAATGAAAGCTTTG
>WQST01000107.1 GCA_009787745.1 Lachnospiraceae bacterium | reverse complement strand
GGGATTATGTATTTTTGAATATGTTTATTTCGCCAGATCGGATTCGGTTATCGACGGCTTATCGGTATATGAAGCAAGGGTGAAAATGGGCAGTGCTTTGGCGAAAGAATACCCGACGGATGCAGATGTAGTTTGCGGTGTTCCTGATTCAGGTCTGGATGCGGCAAGCGGGTACAGTTTAGAAAGCAAAATCCCCTTAGTATCGGGCTTTGTAAAGAACCGCTATATCGGCAGGAGCTTTATTTACCCGACCCAAACGCAGCGAAACAGTGCCGTAAACATGAAACTGACACCGCTTAAATCTGCTGTTGAGGGCAAGCGGATTGTTTTGGTAGATGATTCGATTGTGCGCGGAACTACTAGCGCAAGGATTGTCAAAAGCTTAAAAGATGCGGGAGCAAAAGAAGTTCATATGCGTATTTCGGCCCCGCCTTTTAGACATCCTTGCCATTACGGAACGGATATCGATAGTGAGGAAAACCTGATCGCTAATAAAATGAGCATTGAAGATATCCGCCGCTTAATCGGTGCGGATAGCTTGGGATTCATTAGCATTGAAGGGTTAACGGGAGCATGTGCGAAATGTGAGCGTTCTTTTTGTACGGCATGTTTTACGGGGAATGATACCACATTTAAGGCAAATAAAATGATTTTTGAAAATAATGTGAAGTAAGCGCGGAGGTTATTGTGTGCGGAATATGCGGATTTGTTTCACCGTCTGAGATTAAACAGGAAACACTTAAGAAGATGAATGATACAATGTATCATCGTGGTCCTGACGACAGCGGTGAGGTGGTTTTCCATGCATCGGGGAAGTGTGTCGGTCTTGCTCATCGCCGCCTGTCAATAATAGATTTATCATTTTTAGCTCATCAACCGATGCGTAGTTATGATAAACACGTAAGCTTGGTTTTTAATGGTGAGATTTATAATTTTAAGGAATTAAAGGAACAGCTTGATTATCCGTTTTCATCACATAGCGATACCGAGGTTATTATTGCGGCATACCTGAAATGGGGGATTGAGTGCTTAAGCCGTCTAAATGGTATGTTTGCATTCGCATTATACGACCATCGTGACAATGCCCTTTATCTGGCCAGAGACCGGATCGGGAAAAAGCCTTTATACTTTTGGCTTGAAAATAATGAGATTGTTTTTGCGTCAGAATTAAAGGCGATCATGTCTTATCCAAGATTTAATAAAGAGATAAGACGGGAAATAATTCCTCATTATTTATATCAGCTTCATATAAATGCACCTGATACTATATTTAAGAATACCCGAAAACTTAAAGCGGGTCATTACCTTAAATTCAAAGACGGACAGGCTAAAGAAGAAACTTGGTGGGACTTAATTGCGGTATATCATGAAAAGCAAAAGGAACTGACGTTCGGCTACGAAGAAGCGAAGCATATTCTGAAAGAAAAATTAATCCAAGCTGTCAAAATGCGGATGATCGCTGATGTACCATTAGGTTCATTCTTAAGCGGCGGTTATGACTCATCATTAATTACAGCGTTAATGCAGAATCTAAGTGATGATCCGATTAAAACATTTTGTATTGGTTTTGAAGATAAAAGACGAGATGAAGCACCATACGCTTTGGCGATAGCGAAACATTTAGGTACTAAGCATACAGAACATTATATCTCCGAAGCAGAAATGATAAGTCTGGTTGACAGCATCCCTAAATATTATGATGAGCCTTTTGCTGATGCCTCGCAAATACCGACAATGCTGGTATCGAAACTCGCAAGGAATGATGTAACAGTGATACTTACAGGCGATGCAGGTGACGAATTTTTTTGCGGGTATCATCATTACCCTTTGATGACATGGGCAAAAATACTGGATTTCCCGGGCGCGATAACGAATAGAATCACTCGGTTTCCGATTGGAAAGGGGGTGACTTTGCTTGATAAGCTTCCTTTCATGGTGCAAGTAATTGCAAAAAACCGTAATTATGAAACGAAGACGCAATTCGGCGGGTTAAACTATATTAAGATGATTCGCGAAATGACCTTTTGCGGATTACCCGAACTATATCATGTTGAAGCGGATTATCATGAACCAAACTGGCAGCGGCGGCGGATGCTTCTTGATATGATGCATTATCTTCCGGGCGATATTCTGTGTAAGGTTGACCGGGCATCAATGAAATATTCGTTAGAAGCAAGATGCCCTTTTCTTGATGTCGATGTGATGGAATACTCTTTTTCACTGCATCATAGCTATAAGTACCAATGGGGAAATAAGAAACGCATCATTAAGGATTTAGCTTATGAATATATACCGCGTGAATTGCTAAAACGGCGAAAGAAAGGTTTTTGCGTTCCGCTTGATAAATGGCTGCACGGACCTTTACGCGAGCGGTTGATTTCATATGCTAACCCTGATTTGCTGAAACGGCAGGAGATTTTTAACCCGGCCGCGACACAAAATATCATAAATAATTATCTTGCTTCAAATGACGGCAGCCATTTAAAGGGTAATGTTTACTCAAATACAATATGGGCGTTCTTTGCATTTCAGCAATGGTATGAAGAGTACTTCGGGAAATAATTTTATTGCTGTTCATCTGCATTTACCAAAGATTTTTCTAACTTAAGCAATGCTATCTCAAGCGTTTTTCTCGGGCAAGCAATGTTAATCCGCTGGAAACCATGACCGTCCTCGCCGAACATAACACCGCTGTCTAACCATAATTTCGCCTTATGGACAATCAGCCGGTCAAGCTGTTTCTGCGGTAAATTATATTCCGAAAAGTCAAGCCATAACAAATATGTTCCCTGCGGCGGGATGAGTTTTACTTTCGGTAATCGTTCGTTCAGAAATGCTTTTGTAAATGATATGTTTCCGTATAAGTATTCTTTCAATTGATCGAGCCATTCCGCCCCATTCTTATAAGCGCTTCGACATGCAACAAGTCCGAGTGTGTTAAGCTGGCTGTAACCGCTTTTGTTGATTTGCCGTTTCAGTTTTTGCCGTAAGTTTTCATTTTTAATGAAAATATTTGACACTTGCAATCCCGCCAAATTAAATGTTTTACTTGGAGCGGTGCAGATAATAGAATCCTCGTTAATTTTTCCAAACGTAACATGCTCATATTCGGGATAAACAAAATCGCAGTGAATTTCATCCGCCGCAATAATCACACCATAACGCTTTGAAATCTCGCTAATCCGCATCAATTCAGCTTTTGTAAAGACCCGTCCGACCGGGTTGTGCGGATTGCACAGAATAAATAATTTCACGTTTTCAGATTTGATTTTGTTTTCAAAATCATCAAAATCAATGGTATAATTTCCTTCTTGATAAATAAGCGGATTTTTTACAACTTGTCTGTCGTTATCCCGAATAATATCATAAAAGGGATAGTACACAGGGGTTTGAATCATCACACTGTCACCGGCCTTGGTATATGCCAATACCATCTGCGCGAGGGCATAGACGATTCCCGGTGTTAAGACGATTTCATTTCGCTCTACGGTATAGCCAAACCGGGTTTGAAACCAGCCGCTGACGGCGTCAAAATAATCCGCCATCGGTTCGGTATATCCGAAAATGCCGTGAGCGACGGCTTGTTTCATATCTTCAAGAACCTTAGCAGGTGCGGGAAAATCCATATCGGCAACCCACATCGGCAGGATGTCACAAGGCTTGCCCCGTTCATTTACAAAGTCGAACTTAATAGAGCCTGTACCGATTCTGTTTATGACTTTATCAAAATCATATTTCATCTAAACGCACACTCCAAATCTTCAATCAAATCCCCGGCATTTTCGATGCCGACAGAAATGCGTAACAGCTTATCGTCAATACCTCGCGATAGCCGCTCCGCTTCGGGAACATCGGCGTGGGTCTGTGAGACAGGATATGTAATCAGCGATTCAGTACCGCCTAAGCTTTCCGCGAACAGAATAAGGTTAGTATTATTAAGAATGTTCCGTGCGGTTTCGGCACTGTCAACCGTGAATGAAATCATCGCGCCGATGCCGGGATAATAAACTTGTGTTACTTTCGGCTGTGTTTTGAGCCAAGCGGCGATTTCACAGGCGTTTGCCTGTGCCTTCACCATCCGGATTGCCAAGGTTTTCACCCCGCGGATAACAAGGAACGCATCAAACGGACTTAAGATCGCGCCGGTAGTCTTGTGCAGAATTTTTAACCGATTTCCGATATCTTCGGAATTAGTGACAATAAATCCTGACAGCGTATCATTATGTCCCGACAGATATTTCGTTCCGCTGTGAATGACAATATCGGCGCCCAAATCAAGCGGCCGGCACAGGTAAGGCGTGAGAAATGTATTATCAACGATCAGTAAAATATCACGCCCGCCAATGAGCTTTTTAACGGCGGAAATATCCGTAACTTTCATCATCGGATTAGTCGGTGTCTCAATGAATATTGCCTTCGTATCAGCGGTAATCTGCGCTTCGACCGCCGACAAGTCCGTGGTATCGGCATAGCGGACATTTACACCATTCTTACGGGAAATAGTGTTAAACAAACGAATCGCACCGCCGTATAAATCATCGGAAGCGATTATTTCATCCCCTCCCGAAAAAAGTTCCGTTATCGTTGATATTGCCGCCATTCCGCTGGAAAAAGCAAGACCGATTGCCCCGTTTTCAAGAGCGGCGATTAACTTTTCGGCATGTTCTCTGGTGGGATTTTGCAACCGCGAGTACGAGTAACCGGTATCTTGTCCGAAACCGGGGTGGACGAAAGTCGAGGACTGATAAATCGGGACGGCTATCGCTCCGGTGTTGTTATCGTTATTCTTGATGCCATGGACGCAAATGGTATCTGTTTTCATGTAGGCTCCTTATATATAATACATATAGTTTTCTTTTAGGGTGTCGGAATACTTGGCGATATCATCAAGTGTTATCCCGGCAAGGAATGATTTAAGCGTCGTATCAAGAGGGTTGAAGACCGCTTCATTTACCGCGATTTCAATATCTTTAATGCTAACGGTTTTATCTGTTTTTTCGAAAAGATTTATTTCGATTGATGAAAGCACGTCAAATGCCGTGATATCTTGGGGTGAACGTGCTAAATAATAACCGCCTTGTGATCCTTTGACAGATGTTACGATACCGCCTCGTTTCAATAATGAAAATACTTGCTCAAGATATAATTTTGAGATTTTTAACTTTTCAGATAAACTAATAATAGTAATACACTCGCCGATTTTATCACTTTCATCGTCTTTAATCTCTTTTTGTTCATTATATTCTTGCACCATACTCGTTAAAGCGGCGAATGCGTAACGAGATTTTGCAGAAAGACGCATCCTTTTCACCTATCCTTGTTTAATAATTGATTACCTATGATGAACATCATAACATAGCATCTGGGATTTGTAAATACATACTAAAAGCGTATGAAATATAATAAAATTAAAAATTTATTGACAAAGGGGATTTTATGGTATAAAATCAATAACAGATAAAACATATATTATATATAGGAAATAGGACGGGAATTAAACTATTAAAAGAAAGAGGTAATCAATATGGCAAAAATAGCAAGCAAATTAACTGAATTAATCGGGAACACGCCTTTATTGGAATTGGGTAATTACGGCAGGACGAACGAAGCGGCGGCGAGAATAGTGGCGAAGCTGGAATACTTTAACCCCCTCGGTAGTGTTAAGGACAGAATCGGTAACGCAATGATTGAGGACGCTGAACAGAGAGGGTTGCTGAAACAAGACAGCGTTATTATCGAACCGACAAGCGGGAATACCGGCATCGCTTTGGCGTTTGTTTGTGCGGCGAAAGGATATAAACTGATTCTGGCAATGCCCGAAACAATGAGCGTTGAACGCCGAAGTTTGCTTAAAGCGCTGGGAGCGGAAATCGTGCTGACAGAGGGAGCGAAGGGCATGAAAGGGGCGATTGCCAAAGCAGGGGAAATAGCGGCCGAAACACCTAACTCTTTCATACCGAGCCAGTTTACTAATCCCGCCAACCCCGATATTCACCGCAAAACTACGGCGCTTGAAATATGGGCGGATACAGAAGGCAGTGTTGATATTTTCGTTGGCGGCGTCGGTACAGGCGGCACAATTACGGGCGTTGGCGAAATCTTGAAACAGAAGAACCCGAACGTAAAAATCGTCGCTGTCGAGCCGTCAGATTCGCCGGTATTATCGGGCGGGAACCCTGCCCCCCACAAAATCCAAGGTATTGGTGCAGGTTTCATTCCCGAAATATTCAACGCCGAGATAGTCGATGAAATAATCGGGGTTCAGAATGAACAAGCGTTCGAAACATCGCGGAAACTTGCGGCGACCGAAGGATTGCTGGTGGGGATTTCGTCAGGCGCGGCGGTGTTCGCGGCGACCGAACTGGCGAAGCGCCCCGGAAACGCGGGAAAAACAATTGTGGTATTACTGCCTGATACAGGAGAGCGGTATTTGTCTACGGTGCTTTATTCACAGGAAGATTAACGTGTTGTTTGTCAGCTGAGTGTTAACGGAAGGATTTGTCTATTGAGGTACAATGAAGATAAGAACCTTCGCTTGCGCTCAGGATGACATAAGCTGTAAATCCGTAGAAACTATTCGTCCTGTTTCCTGAATACATTGGGAACGGGACGAATAGCTTTGGTAGTGAAAACCATCATTGGTTGTGCAATGTCAAGGTGCAGGTTGAAAAAATAATAATCATTTTATCATTTTTGTGAAAACTTATTCCCGAATACCTTACCGACACCGGAATCAATTTCGGATAACATTTCTACTAGTATTTCCATTGGATATTCAAAATCTTTTGCGACCCACATTCCGATAACACCAAGCCCGCCGGAAAGACAAAACTGAACGTAATAATCTATTTCTTCGGTAACACTTGTCACGCTGTATTCTTTACACCAAGCATCAATACAAGCATTTTTGAACAAGCCTGTAAGTCGCTCAAAAAAAACTGTGCTAATATTTCCACCGAAGAACAGGCGTGATATTTGCTTGTTTTTATTGATATAGCCAAGTAAACCGTTGAAGAAAATGTGGGGCTTGAAAGTGCAGTCTACTGAAATAATGCCCTCTATTTCTTGAATGATGCTATCCTCCATATGGCTATATAGATCATATATATCTTTGAAATTGGAATAAAATGTAGACCTGTGAATATCTACCTTATCAGTTAATTCTTTTATTGTAATATCCTGTATGTTTTTTTCATTAAGAAGTTCAACCAATCCTTCTCTAAGGGCTTTTTTTGTTTTCCGTACACGCCTATCCTCTTTAATTTTTTTATTCACAATGAATTTACCTCTATATCCAACATCACAATAGCGAAATGTCTGTTAAAAGACAAAACTAGCAAACATTGACCATTGATAACCGTACATATGTCTATTATAATATCAAGTGTAGAAAAATACAATCTTAATTTATGTGGAGGAATTTATAAATGTTGACAATATATTTTTCAGGAACAGGGAACACAAAGTATATTGCAGACTTATTTAGTCAAAAAATGAACGCAAAATGTGTTTCAGTAGAAAACGACATAGACTTTGTGACCACAATTAAAGGATATGATACAATAGCGTTTTGCTACCCAATATATAATTCAAGAGTACCTCGAATTATGAGAGAGTTCGTTCACAATCATATGGAGGATTTGATTGGCAAGAAAGTTATTATACTTATAACTCAGCAGGCATTTTCGGGAGATGGAGCAAGGGTATTTACTGATTTGTTTGAAGAAGGTGCAATAGAAGTAATTTATGCAGAACATTTTAATATGCAACAAAATATGGGAAATATTCCTATATTTTGGACATTATTCAAACCGACAGAACATTCCAAGCAAAAACACATCGAGAAAGCCGGCAAAAAAATGAATATTGTCTGGCAATAATATCAAAAAAGGTATTGTGAAGAAGCGTGGTTTTTCAAAGGTATCAGAATTTTTGGGATATTTCCAAGGAAAGCCGTGGCAAAAGAATACGAAGGATATTAAACCTGTTAGACTTGAAAAAAAGCTGATGAATGGCGTGAGAATCCATCAAGATTGCACGGCTTGTAACATATGTATAAAAATCTGTCCAATGAAAAACTTGGCAAACCACGAAGGGCAAATACAACACTTGAACAACTGTACTGTTTGCTATCGTTGCGTTAATAAGTGTCCGAA
>WQST01000106.1 GCA_009787745.1 Lachnospiraceae bacterium | reverse complement strand
GCTTTCAGATAATTTTCGTCGTGACCTTGTAAGCCCCAAATAAATCTTACCCCCAGGCGCCCGCTTAAATACGGGTCTTCGCCGAAAGTTTCATGCCCGCGTCCCCAGCGCGGGTCACGGAAAATATTGACATTGGGCGACCAGAAGGTTAGGCCTTTATAGATGTCAAAATCGTCATAGCTTTGCTGCATATTGAATTTTGCCCGCCCTTCGGTCGAAATGGCGTCAGCTACTTCTTCCAAAAAATCTTCGTCAAAAGTGGCGGCTAAACCAATCGCCTGCGGAAAAACCGTCGCAATTCCCGCCCGGGCGACGCCATGCAAAGCCTCGTTCCACCAGTTATAAGCTTTTATCCCTAAGCGTTCAATCGCGGGGGCTTTATGTAAAGTTTGTAAAACCTTTTCCTCCAAAGTCATTTGGCTAACCAATTCTTTGGCTCGCTCACGATATACATTGATTTTTTCTTTGTTTTTTACTAATTCCATTCTTTAAGACCTCCATATTGTCATGTTATAGCCGGTATCTTGCTTTCTTTTAAAAGGGACGCACATTGTGCGTCCCCCCTCTTAATATAATATCCTTAATAAATTATTCCTTGATACCGCCGAGCTGAACACCTGCGATTATATAACGTGATAATGAAAAATAAACAATAAAAAGCGGCAGTACCGATAAAGTCAAGCCCAGATAGATAGCTCCCAGTTCGGTTCGGTAAATATTACCCCGCAGCTGGCTGACCATAACAGGCATCGTAAATTTATTGTAGTCCGTCAAAAGAACCAACGGCATAAACAGATTATTCCATGATGAGACGAAAACGAAAATCGCTTGCATCGCCATCGCGGGTTTCATCATCGGCAAAACGATGCGGTTAAATGTATAAAGTTCCTTCGCACCGTCAATTCGGGCTGAATTAACGATATCAATCGAGAAAGTCGCCAATAGGTATTGGCGCATAAAAAATACGATCGTCGGTGAAGCTATCGCAGGAATTATAAACGGCAGCAGAGAGTTCGTCAGCCCAATACGGAAAACGAATTGATAGAAGCCGATCGCCGAAACCTGAGCGGGAATCATCATAACCGCTAAGATAAAAGTGAAAAACGGTTGACGTAAGCGCCAGTCATATGCCATTAAAGCATAAGCAGTAAGTGATGAAAAATAAACCGCACATGCTGTCGCGCCAACGGAAACAATCATTGAATTTTTGAAGCCAATCCAGGCGTTAAAGACACCAAGGCTCATATACTGAATATTGTCCATTATATGGACGGACGGCAGTAAAGTAACAGCCTGTTGCTGGATTTCGACAGTTGAGCGGGTTCCGTTAACCACCATGATAATGAAAGGGATAACGCACATTAAAGCAAGGAAAATACAGAATATGTAAATAAAAATCTGCATAATCATTTTTATATGTTTATGTCTGCTAGTTTCTACCATTTTATTTATCCCCCGCTTTCTGCGCTAATTTTTGCGCTTTTTTGTACTCTTTCTGGATTTTCTTAAGTTTAGCGGCATCTTTATCGCGCATCAGATAGAAAATAATGACCGATAAACAAGCGATAATGATGAAAATCATAATACTGGCGGCGGAAGCTACGTTATAGCGGTATGTACCTTCAAATGCCTGGCCGTAGATAAACAAACTCGAGGTCTGCGTCTTCGCATCGGGACCGCCCAGCGAATAAAGCCGCGGTATGTCGAACATATTCAAACCGCCGATAAGACTTGTAATCAAGGTATAAACCATGATCGTCCGTAAATTCGGTAACGTAATATAAAAGAATTGCTGGAATGCATTAGCTCCGTCTATATCCGCCGACTCGTACATCTCAGGGTTAATCCCCATGATGCCCGAGATGAAAATCAACATCGTATAACCATACCACATCCAAAACTGGATAAAGGCAATGATCAGCCGTGATGCCCACGGGTCAACTTCGAAGTTCTTCGGCGCTTCCATCAACCCCCATTGAATCATCGTATCATTGACTACCCCTTTGGGGAAGAGGAACATCGCCCGGAACAATAAAGCGATTGTCGCGGCGGTAATGATATTCGGCATATAAAAAATTACCTTAAAGAAACCTTGCCCTTTAATGCTCGTCCGGCGATTCGTAAACCATGCCGCCAAGAGTAAAGCCAATAAAACCTGAGGGGCAAAATTAATGCTCCAAATAATTAAAGTATTGCCGAATGAATTGCGGAAACCGCGGTTATTCAATAAAAGGCGGAAATTCCCGAATAAATCAGTCTCTTCTATTTCATTTCCCGCTTCGTCAATGACTGTCGTAGTCAATATATTATATTCACGCCCTGCGACGTTCGGGCCCGCACGGTCGGTAAAAGCAATCGAGGTCGTGAAAATCAACGGATAAAGTGAAAAAGTCAAGAACATCAAGACAAAAGGAAGGCAGAACAAATATCCGTATTTAGCATAACTAAAATTTTTATGCTTCATTTCTTAATCGTCCTTTCATTATTTAAACTAGTTAAGGGGTATATAATAGGGGCGGACGAGAATCATCCGCCCCTATTAATTTTGGAGCAATCTTAATTTAAGTTATTATTCGGTGAAACCAAGTTCATCGGTAATTCTTTGTTTGAAGTCAGCGATAGCTTGCTCTTTAGTCTTATTACCATTGTAGTACTGACGAACCTGATCCGCGAACCAGTCATTGATCAGACGGTCGTACTCGATCCAGTTATCAGATTTGGCAGCGGCAGCGGCAGGAATGAAATAATCATACATATTCTGTCCGCCAAGGTATTCTAATGTTCCATCTGATTTCGCCATAACAACAGCTGATGCAACAGTATCTTTCGCGCCTGTTACGCCGTCATTAAGCGTTCCGTTAGCGAATTTGTACATAAAGCCGTCTTCGGTAGTATCAAGGGTTAACCATTCGATAATCTGACCGACAGCCGCTCTTTTATCATCTCCGTCAATATGTGTGGTTCCCATTACCCAAGTGCCGCCCCATGTAAACGGAACGGGTGAATCGGTAATCGCCCAGTCGCCGAAAGTATCGCCTGCATTACCAACCATAACGTAGTTGATTAACCAAGCGGGGCCTAAGAAACTGAAGACAGGACGGATACCTGTGCCGCCCATGTCAGCATACCAGTTATCCTGCCAGTCAACGGAACCGTTCATGTAATCATTCTCATGAAGAGCCATTGCTAAATCGAAAAATTCTTCGCGAAGAGGATCAATGGTGATTTTGCCATTGGTGATCCAACCTTGTTTCGCACCGTCTTTAGCGGCTTTGAAGACGTCGCCGTCGCCTGCTACGATTGAATAGCCTTTAGCTTTTAAATCTTCGGCGGCTGAAAGGAATTTGTCCCAGCCGGGGCCGACGATTTTGGAGATTTCGGCAGGATCATCGGTTCCCCATGTATCAATAGCGAGTGAACGGCGATAGATAAGGCATGAACCTGTTTCTTGGAAACGAAGACCAACGATGTCGCCGTTTCTGGTTCCGACTTCAACCGCGTACTGAGCTACGTCAGCGGCGGCAAGCTTAGATGCGAAATCAGGAATAAGGTCTTTCAAAGGGATTAAGTCGCCTGAGAATCCGCCTTGTGTGTACTTAAGTACGAACGCCTGTTCAGCGGTGAATAAGTGCGGAGCATTGGCGCCGCCTGCAAGGAGTGCTTGCTCGAGAGCTGTTTCGTAAGCACCGTCTTGGTCAGATACGACTGTGATATTGATATCCCAGTCAAAACTCGGGTTCATTTCTTTAAAACGTGTGATAGCGCCGGGAATTTCCTCGGTGAAAGACCATACATTGATAGTCTTGTTGTCGCTAGTTGATGAAGTTGATGAAGATGAAGTATTAGATTCACCACCTGTTGAAGATGTGCCTGAATCATTGCCGCAACCTGCCAGTAAAGAAACTGACATTACAGAGGCCAGTAATAAAGCGATTAATTTCTTTTTGTTCATTTTTTTCCTCCCTAATAAAATGAAATAATATAATTACTGTATGATTATACAGCATTAAAATAATAATAGCAAATGTTATTAAATAAATCTTAATAATTATTGCTTACTATGTTCTAATTGTTGCTATTAAATTGCTCGAAAATTATGCACTTTTTATGGCATGATGATCCTTAAAAGATAAAATTTATATATAATAAGAATAAATTTTTCATTAAAATTTGAATATTTTTATACATATTGCGGTTTTTTATGGAATGATTTGGATATTAAGTCATAAAATTAACCGCAATAAATGATATTTAAGTATTGTTATTTTATGAAATCCTAAGTATAATGAAGTGAAGTAATGTAATCCTTAGATTACAATAGAAATTTTAAAGGTGAGGTCTATATTAATGATTGAAACATTGAACGGCATTCGTGAAACCGTAAATTTTAAATCCGATACCCATCTTCGTATGTACAAAAATAATGAAACGGAGTTTTATCCCAGCCATTGGCATGCTCCGCTGGAAATAGTTATGCCGCTTGAAAACTCATATCCTGTTATGTGCAATAATAAGCAATATGAAATAAAAGAGGGGGAACTGTTACTAATCACCCCCGGCGCACTCCACAATATGGGCGGTACCCCCGGGATGCGTTTAATTTTTCAGGCTGACTTCACGATTTTACACGGGATAAAGGAATTGGCGGCGACTTTGACGTTAATTTCTCCCGCGTTACATATTACCGCCGAAAATGCTTCGGAAATTCACAGTTCGGCACAGAAATTGATCTTGGGAATCGCCGATGAGTATTTTAACGACCTGCTTCTCAGCGAAGCGGCAATATATGCTAAGTTGATTGAACTCTTTGTTTTGATCGCCCGTCATTATTCGCAGTCTTCCTTACCGACTAACAACAGCGGCAGCAAACAACGGGAGTATATCGAACGCTTCTTACTGGTCTGCAATTATATCAACGAGCATTTCAGCGAGGATTTGACGCTTGATGAAATAGCTGATTTGTCGGGCTTTAGTAAGTATCATTTCAGCCGTCTCTTCAAGCAATTCACCAATACGTCTTTTTATAAATACCTCAATCGAAAGAGAATCGAAAACGCTGTTAATCTTTTGATGGACAGCGGCCTTTCCATCACCGATGTCGCTTTGCGCTGCGGATTCAGCAGTCTTTCGGCATTTATCCGGATGTTCAAGATTATCAGGGGTTGCACCCCCAGCGAATTTAAAGCATTATATTCGGTTAAATTCGACGAGCTTATCTATCATGACCCTCATGAAAATAATATGAAAAGGTATTCTAAATCAGAATGAAGAAGTGTTTACTGATTGATAAAATGCTTTCCGAAGAGTGGGCTTGCAATGAAAAAGAAGCGCTGGCAATGGTCATGACGGGAAAAGTCCTGGTTGACGACTATCCTGCTAACAGTATTAAAGAGAAGATATCCGTTGGCAGTGTCATCAGAATCAAAGGAAAAAGCAATAAAAGCCGCTATATTACCCGCGCGGGGCGGAAACTGGAAAAGGGGCTTAGTTTTTTCCCTGTTTCGGCGGAGGGGATGATATGTGCGGATATCGGGGCGGCGGAAGGCGGTTTTACTGACTGCCTTTTAAAATACGGCGCCGAAAAAGTCTATGCCGTCGATGTTGCTTACGGTATTCTTGACTGGTCGCTTCGAAATAATGAGAAAGTCGTTGTTCTTGAACGGACGAATGCCAGATATCTGAGTGACGAGCTGATTCCTGACAAAGTTAATCTTTTGACAAGCGATGTCTCGTTTATCTCACTTAGAAAAATACTGCCTGCGGCGATTAATATTATGAGTAAGGACGGGATTTTCATTGTTCTTTATAAACCGCAGTTCGAGCTTAAGCGTGAACAGACAGGGAAGAACGGCAATGTGGAAAACAATGATTTTATCGCCGAAAATATGACCGCTCTAATTTCATTTCTGAATGATAAAGGGATTTTCGTCCGTGATTTAACCTTTTCTCCCGTGCGGGGAAGTCACGGGAATATTGAATATTTGCTTTACGGGGATTTGGATGAGAGTAATGGGAATATCGTGACTTTAGCGAGAATCGTGCAGGTTATGACAGACGTGTCATTTTCGTGATATGCGCCAATCAAGTCCCTCATTCTTCTAACATTGTCGATAAGTATTCGATCGAAATTACATCATCGCCGCTTAAGATAAAGCATAGCTTCATACCGTCTTTGTGATAAACGATTTGCCCGCTATCATTGACACTGCCCGCGCCATAAGCACTCTCCATTTCACGGCGCGATGAGCCGATTGTGATTCCTTCCGCCGTTTTTACGGTATCGTCTTTTAAGATAATCGCCGCAATAAAGTCGCCATTTGGCTGCGGATAGGTGTTTACTTCGAATCCGCTGTAGGTATAAATTTTATCAAGCCCTTCGAATGCACAGCTTTCGGCTTCGAAATATGAGCGCGGTTCACCGAGTGACGAAAGAACCGGGGCAAAATCGGCGTCGACCGCCAGGGTTTCGCCTTTGTGTGAGAAGGCGTAGCCTTTGTGGGCGGGTTGGTTGGTGATTGTTTCTTGTGCCGGGTTTGTTGAGTTTGCGCTTTGGTTTAGATCGTTAATTTTATTTTCCTGAGTTAAATTAGTTACATCACCTGATATGCGGTTTACTTCATTACTGCCGCAGGCGGTGAGAAAGATGGTTAACAGGATGAGGGGGATAATGGTTTTTTGCTTTTTCATGATTATTTAGTACCTCTGTAAGGATTGTGAATTGATAATCGTATTATAGCGTATTTTGGGCTTAATGGCTATCTTTTATTCGTAATTGTTTTGCCGCTATTTCTTCGTCGTAGGCGGTTATTTTTTCTTTCCAGATTGCCAAAAGGCGCTCGTCACTACGGCGGTCGGTCAGATTAGTTTCATTAATCAAGAACTCGCCTAAGTAATGAGTGATTTTTTCTGCTCCGCTCAAATTAAGGTGTAAGCCCGCATTATGTGTATCGGTCATAAAGTCTAAGCCCGTTTCTTCAATCAAATTCAGGAAATTGAGATATTTCAAATCATTTTCCCGCGCATAGGCGATAATCTGCTCTTCCCACTCTTCATACCAATAAGGGTAAAGGCTTGGTGCTTTTACCAGAATGAGTTCAATATCATTCGCTTGACAAAGAGCGGTTATTTTCTCCAGATAGCGCCATGCTTTATCGCCGAAATTATAGTTCCCGAGAATACGCCCTTCGGGGACATTGATTGCCGGTTTCACACCAATATTAATAAAGAAGCCGTTATGCGTGACTTTATCCCTGCGGAAAATATGGGTCAGGTCATTTATGTCAAGTTCGCGCCACCGCGAATGGTAGCGAAGTAGCGGAAAGACATAGTCAAGAAAATTTTCCCGCTCGGTCATTGACGCGTTTATTGCGCCGGCCTTGGCCGACGACCAGCGCATTCCCTCAATCGACATACGATTATAGGCTTCGCGTTGCGGCTCATTATACATAAGTGAAAGGACGTTAAAAATCACTACCGCCGGTTCCTCATAACGCAGTGTATCTTCCAGCATATAGTAAGACTGCCAGATTAGCTGTTGCGCACTGCCGCGGATATAGCTGTTAATGCCGTAATCCTTAAATAGTACCGCCGGGGAAAAATTTTCATAGACTTCACAGTCACCGATGAAAATTAAGTCGTGGTCTTTCACCTCAGCATAGTACTCCGAAACCATCGCCCCTTCAATGACACCAATGTCATATTTCGGCATCATCAAGCGTGTCAGCAGGTAAAGACTGCCAATTATGACGGTTATCGTCAGTAGTATTCTGATTAGAATGACACGGTTATCGTTTTTCATGTTTGTATTCCTTATTGATAGATATCGCGCAAGCGGATTAAAACTGATTATAAATAAACTGGCTTGCGTCATATCCTATTCCGTAGGCGCCGAAAATAATGACGGCCAGAAATAGTCCGTACCAAAACGCGAATTTAACCCAATATGGTTTCTTACTAACCCACTCTCTGACCGAACCCCGTCTTTGCTTTAAACTTACGGAAGTCAGTAAGATAAGCCCTAAGAATAATATCACATAATCCGCCGTATTTAACCCCAACCCAAGCAATGAACCGTCCCACAATATCCGAAAATTGCCCTCCGTTATCATCGAACCCCACATTTTAAACGTCAGCGGGACATCACGGTAACAATCAAAAGTACGTATCAGGCTCATTAACAAAACTGTCCG
>WQST01000105.1 GCA_009787745.1 Lachnospiraceae bacterium | reverse complement strand
AAGGCTTTCGGATGTCGGGTGATTTTTTATTCACCGACGGGGAAGAGTAGTTGTACGGATTATACGCGGGTGAGTTTCGCGGAGTTATTGGCGGAAAGTGATTTTTTATCATTACATTGCCCGTTAAGTGATTTGACCAGAAATTTAATCGATTATACGGCTTTAAAGCAAATGAAGCCATCAGCGATTCTTATTAATGTTTCGCGCGGACCCGTAGTTAAGGATGAAGATTTATATAACGCTCTTTGTGAGAATGTGATTGCAGGAGCGGGGCTTGATGTAACAGGAACCGAGCCGATGAAGGAAAGCAATCCTTTGAGTCGGTTTAGTGATTCGAACCGTTTGATTATTACACCGCACAATGCTTGGGCAACAATTGAGGCAAGGAATCGTGTTGTTACGGAAACGCATGAAAATATCGCGGCTTTTCTGCGGGGGGAAGAGAGAAATTTAGTGTAGGTTTTTGATTATGTCATCCTGAGCGTAAGCGAAGGATCTCTCGTATAGTTTAGCTGAGATTCTTCGCCTGCGGCTCAGAATGACAATGTACGATGGTTTAATGCAATAGGGCAAATTGATTTTTTTCTTCAAAACCGATGTTCTTTAAGAGACTCGTAGTATTTGAGTTTTCATGTAAAAAGCAGATATGTTTTTTGCCGCGGCGAAATGCTTCTTCACAAAGAGCGGTAATCGCTTGCGTTGCAAATCCTCTGCCGTAATACTTGGGATGTGTCGCAATTCCCACAATTAATCCTGTTATATCATTATCAGCGGCGATTTCTGCTACCGAAACCAAGCGATGTTTATAGATAAGTCCAATAGCAATTCCTTCTCCCGCCAATCTGCCGCGCCGCTCTGCTATATAATCATTTTTTTCTTTTCCATAGTTAAGCGCACAGTCCTTTGATAAGGAATATAATTCAACAATTTTTCCCGCATCTTGCGGGGTAAGTAGACGAAGTTTCACCTTTCCCTTATCAATCGCTGTTTCATTCAATCCGTCAAGGCGAAGTGTTACCTTTTCTTCCATCTTCATATGCGGAAAGAATGGTGCAATTTTGCGGAGAACACTAGCTTTACCATTGAGCGAATCGACGATATCCATCTTCAAAAAATCAACGACTTTTTTGACCGGAAAAATATCATCGTAGCTATAAAGCACATAATTATCGTAATATCTTAAAATGACGATATCCCATTTCATATCTTGATCAGTTCCGCTTTCTTCCGCAAAAACCATTACGTCATCGGAATTGATGCTATTATTTTCAATAAGTCCTATAAAAAATAGATTAATTTCAGGTTCAGCCAATAAATACTCACGCAGACGCGACCTCTCCGACTCCTTCAATCTTCTCATAGTAACCTCCATTCCTTCCCCAATAGCAATTTGACTCTTTTCAGGCACAAATTGCAAATACTATCCTTAATCAGTGTTCATTGCGATTTAGAATAACTACTGTATTTCTTTTACACGAAATAAATAACTACGACACGGTACTGCTTTTCTAAATGTACTTTATTTAATCTCCCTGTATAGATTTATTTTTTACTTTAGTCACTAAATCTCACCTAATATCCAGGTGAGATTGAAATATGCCGATTATATTGTGTTCCGACATGTTCTATCGTTATATTTATAATATTATCATAGTCTTTCATTAATAACAAGATGCTAAATGAAAATATAAAAATATATTAGCTGTTTCTTGTCATATTTTCTCCAATAGCCATGATGATGAAAATTAGGGGCAGATTGAGAACTTGACTAAAGCTAAAAAGATTATGAACCAGATAGCTTGAAACGCACAAAGCAGGGATAAAAAGGAGAGGATTAGTGCTTCCGTTTTTTAGGAAACGGGTAACAAAAGTAATAAATATCGCAAAGAAGGCAATTGTGCCGAGAATCCCGGTATTAACCATCATCGTAAGTATTTCATTATGTGCATTTCGTAGAATACGATTATTGAAATATCCATTTAAAAATTCGGTTAAAGCAGGAAAACTATAAATGAAGTCAGAAAAGGAATCTGTGCCGATACCAATTAATTTTTGCATAAAATTCATATTTCGGAAAGCCGTTATTGCTATATTCCATGTCGCACCCCGTGAGCTTCCCCAATCATCGCCCCAGATAAAAACAGATGATTCTGTAAAGCGAGTAAATCCGCCGAGATTAGCGGTATTAATAACGATAGCAATTATAAAAAGGATAGCTAAAACAATCGGTAAAAAGATCACAAGCTTTTTAAATATTTCATTAGTCAGAAAAAGATTGATGAGCTTAACTGCTTTATTACCCCGACAGTACTTAATCAGTAAGTAAAAAGCAATCAAAATAAGCATCATAAAGAGGCTAAGAGAGGATTCCGTTATGGCTCCGCTAAAATCATCGCTTCCATAATTAAACCCATTCGGCAAAATTAATCTCAGTAACCGCATAGCTTGACACGCCGCACAAAAAATAATGGCTAGTAAAATATAAAGGGTACCATATTTTTCCCACGAATTAAGCGACAGCAGAAGCAATAAATAAAAGACGGCAGTTATTGACAGGAAAACACTTTCAGACCCTTGCACAATCCCCATGCATAATGCGATAAAGGCAAAAAAGCCGGAGAGATAACGAAGATAGTTTTTCTCAGAAAAAATAAAAAGCCCTGCACCGATTGGGTATACGACAGAAAAATATCCCGCAATCCAATTAATATTGCCAAGCGTTGAGATAAACTCGGGAGCCATCAAATCGAACTTAAACGGATAAATTGAGAAGCGATTTAGAATAGCGATAAAAAAGGCAATACCACTACCGACAAGAAAACTAACCCAAACCCACTTATTATAAGTCCACAGACTGCTAATCAAAAAATAAGCTGCAATAAGCATTATATAAGTTTCTAAGCCGATAAACCATCCTTCACTGCCGTGCCATGCGGTTGTGCGATAAGCGGAAAAAACCCATGAGATAGAGGAAATCATTAAAAAAATAATGGTCGCCAATTGTGTTAGATTTGGCAACCACTTTATTTTTTTTTCTCCGCTAACAAAAATCATCATTGCCAGTAAAAAAACAGATGTTAACATGATTAAAGTTGCGGTACGAAAAAAGATATACTTATCATGACCAATACTTGCATAACCGCTTTCTCTGATATAAAGAGGATAAATTAAACCCATCATAATAATGTAGCAAGATAAAACAGTTGATGCACCTTTTTTTAGTAGATCGTTTACATTATTATCCATGAGCCGCGGTTCCGTTATTCTAAATCCTGAATCGGTATCCAACCCCCCAAATCGTTTCGATGTATTGCGGTTTGGCGGAATCATACTCGATTTTTTCCCTTATCTTTTTGATATGAACTGTTACGGTGGCAATATCGCCAATGGAATCCATCTCCCAAATTTCGCGGAAAAGTTCTTCTTTAGTATAAACGCGATTCGGATTTTCGGCAAGGAATGTCAGCAAATCAAATTCTTTTCCTGTAAAGGCTTTTTCTTCGCCGTCGATCATGACTCGTCGGGCTGTTTTGTCGATACGGATACCGCGAATTTCGACGATATCATTTTGTCTTTGACCGGAGCTGACAAGGCGTTCATAACGGGCTAAATGAGCCTTAACACGCGCGACCAGTTCGCTGGGGCTGAAAGGCTTGGTCATATAATCGTCAGCGCCCAGACCTAAACCGCGAATTTTATCGATATCATCTTTTTTCGCCGAAACCATTAGAATGGGTATATTCTTCTCTTCCCGAAGATGTTTACAGATTTCGAATCCGTCTATTCCGGGGAGCATTAAATCAAGCACCACCAAGTCAAATTCATTGTTAAGTGCCATATCGAGCCCGATGTCACCGCTGTTACATATCGTCACATCGAATCCGCTTAGTTCCAGATAATCCTTCTCTAAATCGGCAATTGTTTCTTCATCTTCAATAATTAAAATTTTACTCATTTTAACCTCCCATCATTTATAAAATATCAGTATTTTCCGGGACATTTAAAAATTTACGGAAAACGAAATGCATACAAGTACCTTCATCTTCACGGCTGCTTGCCCAAATATAACCGCCGTGATCTTCAATAATTTTCTTAACAATTGAAAGTCCGATACCGCTACCGCCCCGTGCGGAATTACGCGAGGTATCAGATCGGTAAAACCGCTCAAAAATTCGCCCCAAATCTTTTGCGGGAATACCGCGCCCATTATCTTCGATTTCGATTCGAACAGAGTCCAGTTCATCAAGAATGCGAATATCGATTTCACACTCGTTTTTACTGCGGTCAATATATTTGATACTGTTGCCGACGATATTATTAACGACTCGTTTAAGTTGCTCAGGGTCAGCAATAATGAGGGTGTCAGGATGAACAAGGTTGCTATAATTGAGTCTAATATTTTTGGATTCCAAATCCAGCCCGACTTCTTCAATACAATCTTTAAAGTAATCAGCGATGTTAATTTTGCAAAAATTGTAAGGAATTTTGTTCGTATCAATTCCTGTATAAAAAGTCAGTTCGTTTATTAGCCGATCCATATCATTGGCTTTATTGTAAACAGTCCGAATATACTTATCTACTTTTTCAGGGGTATCGGCGACACCGTCCATGATGCCTTCGACATAACCTTTAATTGCCGTAATCGGGGTTTTTAAGTCATGAGATATATTGCTGACAAGCTCACGATTCTGATTTTCTACCGCCATCTTTTCATCAATTGATTCTTTGAGACGTAAGCGCATGTCCTCATAATTGTGATAAAGTTCACCGATTTCGCCGCGGTTATCGGAGTTAAGGACATATTCAAAATTGCCCTCGGTAATATTTTGCATTGCAAGATTAAGCCGATTGATTGGTACGAAGACGCCGCGGTGAATCCAACGTGTAAGCAGCAGTGCAATTAAAAAGAGGATCAGGATAATGAGTAAAAACAGGTAAATAAACAAATTCTTTGCTACGATATGATCATGGAAAACTTCATTTGTAAACCGTGAGGCCGTTTCATATCTTAGCGGCAGACCACGATAAGGGCTTTTGATAAGAAAAAGCCCGATAACGAAGAATGCCACGCTTGTTAATGCAGGCGGCAAAATCAAAATAATAAAAAACGTCACCATTAGTCTTGTTTTAAACTTCATGGTGACATTATACCAATAATATCTTAATTATTCTATTAAATAAGCATTAAACTTAGGGCTTGGTTATTAAAATTCTATAAAATTGTGTTTTTTGAAGGTATAGATGTTTTTATCAGCCGCCTTGTCGCTTCAACGACAGGGCGGTTTGTTTCATATAGGTTGCCACTCGTAGTATTTTAAGCGTGATGATAACGTGAAACCTGTTGCTTGTGCGAGTTTGTTTGATGGGATGTTATCTGACGTACAACCCCAATATATCTGCCGGCCCTTGCTTTTACCATGATGCAAAAATATCTGCGTCATCATTTTAGCATATCCCAATCTACGATAGTGCTCATCTACCCAAATATTAATTGCACATTCATTATCAATGCTATATTCGCTCAAACAATACCCGCATACTTTACCATCAATTACAAGAGTTAATCCATAGCCATTTTGCAAAAAATCATCAACCGATAGATAAGAGTAAATTTCATTTTTTATCAAATTGGATTGGTCGCTTTGGAGCCAATCCTTTGTTATTTCAAAAATAAACAGATTCTCTGTTAGGCAGTTTGATTCAACCAAATTATTATGTTTATACAAATGGATTTGCTTGTTTTCCAATTTCCCGAAAGTAATATTTTCAACGTATGATTTCCATTCGCCATCAGGAGCATAGATAAAACGAGTATTTTTTTGGTTTTGCAGCTGTTCTTTTAATATCATACCAATTTCATCAGAAAACACACCCCCAAGTAAAAGAGATGGCCCCCATGTTATCATTGCACTATTTTCAGTCTTGTCTACTTTTCCTTGTTTCCTAAAAAGCAATGACTTTATCATATATTGAGATATTTGATAGGAAAATAACGGCAATAGGTCAGTTGTATTTTTTATATACTGTATCATTGAAATATCTCTCCGGTTTTTAGCGCAGGCCAAGAAAAAAGTTACAACCACGGTTTAGGGTAATGTTAAAGGCGGGTTTTCATTCCAACTTTCAGAAATGAGAACCCGCTTTATTTTGTTTATTCCTGAAATACATTTTCCTATAAAACATCTGCTATCGAAGATGTGCTGTGAAGGTGGTTTGTCAAATTCTTGGTAACTGTAAACAATGCTTTTATTTGGCGCGTTGTGACCAAAGAGTTTTAAATGCCGAAAACTTTTCAGGACAATTCAACATATCTATAATCATATCAGCACATTCTTCTTTTGAATTTTTATACGTATCCACAACCATATCATAAGTGTTGTCCCTGGGGTTTAATATCGGTATTATAGCTTCAGCCAATCCTATATTGCGGTCGCCTCTCTTTTTCTCTCTGTTTCGAAGTTCTTCTAACGGACAAGTTACATGAACAAACAGAACTGGATATTCATGCAGTAAGTCAACGCATTTTTCCATTACGGTAGTTTTATCAAATGCAGATTCATATAATACATTTAACCCTCTGTCTGAAAAAGTTTTAATTATATCATGTAAAATTGGCAATTCATGCCTTAACAACACATTGAAATAGCCTAAAAATTTTTCATTTGTTGAAGTATCTATAAACGAATCATTGTCGAGAAATAGAAAGGGCTCGTTCAATCGATTTTGTAATGTTTTAGCCAATGTTGTTTTACCCGCGCTTGATGTTCCGTTCAAAATAATAATTTTTCCTTTTTGCACGACAAACCCCCCGATAATATAATTTTTTGCGCTGTACCGACAGGGCGTAAAATACCATCACGGCTTGCCCTTTGTGGTATATCAGTGCGTTGTTGATAAATTAAAACAAATATACACTATTTTGGCCGCAAATGCAACACAAACACAATTTAAGCTTTAAGTTTCCCCATTTTTCTAACCCCATCCGAATAAGGAATCGGAAATAATGACAATTGAGGGTCTTTTAAAAATATTTAATTCATATCTTCCACTTTTACATTACTAAAAATTGCACCATTACTAATTCCTTTCTGCGTAGGTAAGGACGCACTAAATCTAACAATCATTTTCTTAAAAGCAGAGTCTTCAATAACGCTCTGCTTTTTTCTTGATCTCACCGAGCCGGGTACAGGGTAGGAACATATAGGACTGACAGCAGAAAAATAACCCCATTCCAATATTCTAACTCAAAGGAGAGCCGATTATGCCAAATAGCAAGCCCGTAAAAATGAATAGTAATGCAGATACGTGCCGATTCGATAAGCGAATCGGTGGTATTGTTTATGACATAGGTGTCTATTTCAAAAAAGATGCTACAGAAACAATGGAAAAGAAAATCACACGGTTAATAAAAAATGATATGGAGGCAGTATCTTGATGGATAAAAGCACAAAAATCAATCCCGATTTTTCCGTTGATAACTCCGTCAAAATGTGCTATGCTAAAATAGCCGTAAATAAAGCCGACAGTTTAGGCGAACCACATCGCGGCACAAGAAAAGCGTATGGCGAAGCTTCTTTACCAGCGCGAATATAAAAAGTGCAGAGCGTATGATGCCGAATACTGTGACCGAAACAGGAAAAACTAAACAAATGTATGCGTTGTTCGTAAAAAAACTATTGATTTAACTAGCTTGATAAATGTTTCACACGGTTACAAAAAGGTGGAAATTTATTCCCCGATGGAGGTAGTTGATAGTGGATACTAATAGGTTTGAAGAATATTTAGACGACCCCGATATTGTTAATCTTGAAATGCCGCTTCGTGAAATAAAAGCCATTCGGTTAATGATTTTTGATGACACTAAGGAAATGACTTTTGATGAGCGAAATGCTTATTTCCGAGAAGGTGTTGAGGATATATGTGTCGAGTTTAATATTGAACTTGTAGCCTCAGCATAATAGCACCATCACAACTAAATAATAGTACCACCGCATATGGCGGCAATCTTAAAATAGTTGCCGCCTTTTTGCGTTCACCAATAGTCAAATCATTATGTAAGCGCCAATAAGATACCCAATATTAATAAATGACACGAACAATCAATCCATGAAAAAATATAATAGTCAATTCCATTTCCATATTTCACATCATTATGTCAACATAACGGAAGATAAAATCTATTCAAATTTATCCCGTTT
>WQST01000104.1 GCA_009787745.1 Lachnospiraceae bacterium | reverse complement strand
TCCTCCTGTGCCAAATGAAAAAGCAGATTATAAAACCCTTGCTTCACATAACAAATAGTCAAAACAAGTGTTAAAAATCTGCTTACTATGTAACTCTTATTAAATTAAGTAAAATGCCACAACCTTTCTTCCAGGTATCTATAGATATCGTTTTTACTTTTTTATAATAGTGAGTCAATAAAAAATAGCCCGGAATGTGCATAAAACTCATACTCATCCAGACTATAAAAAGACTACACTTCAAAACCGTGAGCGTTTGTTATATTCGCAGTTTCATAGGTTTAGTCATTTACAGAACGCCCCTTCAATATTAAGATATCATTAATTTTTGTGATTTTTTTCATTCTGTTAAAAATAGAGAGAATGCTGTCAAAAAAATATAACTAGTATCTAAATTAAACCTTTTTAATAAATAATATCTATTTGATTATCACACTAAACAAAATTAAGGTAAGTAAAAGAATTATGTGCATATCAGTTATAGAGATCTGCCTAAAGAGCCAATAATGTATTGATTTATGATATTATCAGGCATGGTACGTTCTGATAACCTTCCCGACATATAATAACGATAGCTAACCGTATCAGTGCTTAAATGCATTCCATCTAAGCGACCAACTTGATTGTAGTGATAATCCATCTATATTACCATCAGGATATACAATGGCTGTACGGCGAGATAAAGCATCATATTCGTAGCTAATAACACGAGCTTCATGGTCGGTTCAAGGTACGCCCAATGGCATCCGCTTCAATTGTGGTAATACCAAGCCAGTCTTTCATCTCACTTAGATTACGTAAGGGATTACAGGATCACTCTACAGTTCTACCATCAGTGCAAAGAAATTGTTATCATTCATTTCGTTTCGCTCAAGGCACAAACAAGGCATGAAACACTCATGCTTCCTACCAACATTTGCATCTTTTATGCGGAATCGTTTAGAGTACTTAAAATAGATAACTAATCAACTTTAATCCACTTATTTTCTTTCCATCCCGAATACCATTTTGAGTAATACTTTATATCATGGGGAAGTTTCTTTAAACGCGGACTATTGGTTACAATAGTCCATTCGGGGTAAGCTTCGTCTGTCCACCCCCAATTGCCAGTATCCAACATATAATAACCGGAAGCTCTATTTTCTCCAGATAAATAATAAACTATTCGATTTGAACCAAATATAAAGTTAACATATTGTTCATGAAAAATCAAATTCATGCTTTCATTATAAAAACGATTTCTATGATCGGAATATAAATATATTAGGAATCCATCATTAAATAACTCATTAGCTTGTATGTCAGATATTATAAAACTGCTATTAATTTCATCCCCTAATTCAATGTTTACTTCTACAACACCCTCATTTAATTTGGGTAATATATAACTTTGCGGTTCATATACTTTCACCCCATTTTCTATAGTTAATATATAATCCGCAATATGTTGCTCGTTAATATAGTGTTTCAATGTGACAATTGGCCTATTAATATAAGGGTTTCTATAAATAGCAAGTGTTAATTTTTGAGGTGAACTTTTTGTTGGATATATAACAGGAAAAAACAAACCTTTAATTATTATTAAGGTAATGATTATAATCACAATGCTACATAAAATAAAAATAATTTTTATTTGTTTATCCATTATAAAAATGTTGTAGTTAGCAACTTGCGAACCCTGAAAGCCTTGATTTTACTGGCTTCCACCGCCCAAGCTCTTCATCGTCGGAAACAAAATCACATCCCTTATCGCAGGTGAATTTGTTAATAACATGACCAAACGATCAATACCAATCCCAATCCCGCCTGTCGGCGGCATACCGATTTCCAGTGCATTTAAGAAATCTTCGTCGATTCGCTGTGCTTCATCATCGCCTTGTAAAAGAAGCTCTTCTTGCGCGATGAAACGTTCGCGCTGATCAATTGGATCATTTAATTCGGAGTATGCATTCGCCATTTCACGGCAGGTAATGAAAAGTTCAAAACGCTCGGTGAATCCCGGGCTGTCAGGTTTTTTCTTCGCTAGAGGGGATATTTCAATCGGGTGATCAATAATAAAGGTCGGCTGAATCAAATTTTTCTCAACAAACTCTTCAAAAAACAGAATCAGGATATCGCCTTTCTTATGGCGTTTCTCATAATGGACACCCTTTTCATCAGCAATCTTTCTCGCTTCATCCAAGTCCTTAATATCATTAAAATTAATGCCNGTATATTTCTCAACCGCATCGACCATCTTAAGGCGAACGAATGGTTTGCCCAAATCAATAACTTCCTCACCATAAGGAAATTGTGTCGTCCCGAAAACTTCATTAGAAACATGACGGAACAGATTTTCCGTAAGTTCCATCATGCCGTTATAATCAGTATAAGCCTGATAAAGTTCCATCATCGTAAATTCGGGGCTGTGCCTTGCGTCTAAACCTTCGTTTCTGAAAACACGGCCTATTTCATAAACACGCTCCAGCCCGCCGACGATTAGGCGCTTCAAATATAATTCCAAAGATATCCGCAATTTGACATCTTCACTCAGAGCATTATAGTGTGTTAAAAAAGGGCGAGCCGCCGCACCGCCTGCATTCGCGGTCAGAACCGGTGTTTCTACTTCAATAAACCCAATCCCGTCAAGGTATCGGCGCATTGAACTTAGAATTTTCGAACGGTTGATGAAGGTGTTTTTAACCTCTTCATTCATAATCAAATCAGTATAACGCTGACGATAGCGCAAATCGGTATTGACAAGACCGTGATATTTCTCAGGCAAGACTTGCAAACTCTTGCTAAGCAAGGTAATCTCATCCGCATGAATACTTATTTCACCCTTTTGTGTGCGAAAAACCGAGCCTTTAAGCCCGATGATATCACCGACATCATATTTCTTGAAATCAGCATACGCATCCTCTAAAAGGCTGTCCCTTGTGACATAGCACTGGATATTACCCGAAACATCCTGCACATTACAAAAAGATGCTTTGCCCATTACCCGTTTTGCCATAATTCGCCCCGCAATGGATACGGACGCGCTTTCAAGTTCAAAGAAACGATCCTTGATCTCGCGGCTTGGGTGAGATACTTCATATTTGGTGATATGAAAAGGGTCTTTATTGTTTTCTTGCAGTGCGGAAAGCTTTTCACGACGGACTTTTAATAGCTGATGGATGTCCTGTTCCGGCGCTTGCTGGTTCTTATTTTCGCTCATATTAGGTACTCTTTCATTAATGACGGTTGTGGATTTCTAATACTTTGTATTTTAAGGTGCCGACTTGTGTATCAACAGTTACTGTCTCACCGACTTTACACCCAATTAAGGCTCTTCCCACAGGTGATTCGTTGGAGATACGGCCTTTTAAACTGTCTGCTTCCGCAGAACCGACGATTTTATATTCGACTTCTTCTTTAAGTTCCAAATCACAGATTTTTACTTTACAACCAATACTAATTTTTCCCAAATCGACTTCGTCTTCTACGACGACTTCGGCATTTTTCAGTATTTTTTCTAACTCTTCAATTCTGGCTTCGATATCACGCTGTTCATCTTTGGCCGCGTCGTATTCAGCATTCTCGGAAAGATCGCCTTGCTCCCTGGCTTCTTTGATTTTTTCTGCGACTTCTTTACGCTTTACGATTTTTAGTTCTTGAAGCTCGTCTTCATATTTACGAAGCCCTTCGTAGGTTAAGATATTTTTTTTTTCCTCCATTTTAGACCCTCTTTCTATATTAAGTTTAGTTCTTTAATTAACTTTCGTATTATAACCATTTTTGACCATAGTGTCAAGGAATTTCAGTGTTTCATCTTCGTTGCTCCATAAATCAAGGACAAATGGATGCTTTCGGCTTGGTGATGACGGGGAAGGACGTTTCGCAGTGGCCGCGATAATTCCGTATTCACTATAAAAAAAGTCAGCAAGCTCGCTTAAAGTGCGTTCTTCTCCGCCGACCAAGGTAATCATGTTAATGCGCGGAAGATAGGGGTTTAACAGTGTATCAACGGTCTCACGGACGCCTAAACGACTATCCGCGGGGAGGCAAATTTCCAGTTCGTGAAATTTTTCATGTCCGCATCTTTCATTAAACATTGCTTCCATAAGTGAGACCGGTGCTAAATCATAATCGTCTTCACGCCCGATCATTTTCAGAAGCCGCGGGTTAAGGTAATAGTTGTCAGGATTAACGATGCCGATTGTTTGCGATAGATATTTTTTTAAGTTATCTTGCCGCCATTTGCGTTTCCGAAAGAGGAAAATTTGATATTCGGGGACGAGGGCAAAATAGTATTGTAGATAGCCTTGATGCGTTTTACCGCAACGGGCCGAGCGGTAAACAGGCGGTACCTTGATATCCCGCAAATGGGATTTTGCGTATGTATTTTCCTGAATAGTGAGGTATAGAAGTGTTTGGGTTGGAAGGTTTTTTCTCATAGTGGAAGATATGCGGGAAGGGGCTTGTTTATGTTCGGTTTTTGTTATTGGAAATTATCATTTAATAACATAAAAATCCCTTCTAATTGAGCGACTGATTCAAGCCCCCCTGCCAGACGGCGCAGAGCGGCGGAATTGGGTAAACCTGTGGTGTACCATGCGACATGTTTACGCATTTCACGCAGAGCAGTATACTCGCCTTTATATTGAATCATCAGTTCCGTATGTTTACGCATCATGCTGATTATTTCCGCTACCGATGGTTTCGCGATGCGGGAACCGGCGGACAGGTACGCGCCAACTTGCTTGAAAATCCACGGGTTTCCTTGGGCGGCACGGCCGATCATGACACCATCACACTTGGTATGACTAAACATTGCGGCGGCAGACTCACCGTCTGTAACATCGCCGTTTCCGATGACAGGGATTTTGACCGCATCTTTAACGGCGGCGATAATATCCCAATCAGCTTTACCTGAATAGTACTGATCCCTCGTCCGCGCATGGACAGTAATTGCCGAGGCTCCTGATTCTTCGGCGATATGTGCGATTTCTACCGCGTTTACGCTTTCCGCCGTAAACCCTTTGCGGATTTTGACAGTGACAGGTTTTTTAATGGCACGGACGGTCTTTTCGATGATTTCGGCGATGAGAAGAGGGTTTTTCATTAGGGCTGAACCTTCGCCGTTGTTAACTACTTTGGGGACAGGGCAACCCATGTTGATGTCAAGGATATCGAAGGGGCGTTCTTCGATACGAGCCGCCATATCACTAATGATCTCGGGGTCAGAGCCGAATAATTGAAGTGAAACGGGGTTTTCTCCCGCTGATATCAACAACAGGCTTTCGGTGTTTTTATTGTTATAAAAAATCGCTTTGGCACTAACCATTTCCGTGCATAATAACCCCGCTCCTTGCTCATGGCACAGCAAACGGAACGGTAGGTCGGTGACACCTGCCATCGGAGCCAGAATCAGGTTATTGGGGAGGGTAATGTTTCCGATTTTCATAATTAATTACTGTTGTTTTTTTCGTAAATAATACGTAAGCCTTCCAGCGTCAGATGGCTGTCAAATGTTTGGATGGTATCCGTTTCCGCCGCAATGATTCTGCCAAGTCCGCCCGTGGCGACGACTTTCAGATCCTTATAACCTGTTTCTTTTATTACCTGCTTTATGATGTATTCGGTTTGACCGATCTGACCGTAAACAATCCCTGCCTGGATGCTGGAAACTGTTTCCCCTGCGAGAATTGATTTTGGTTTTTTGATCTCTACTTCCGGTAATCTGGCCGTTCCTTCCCATAGTGCTTTGGCTGATAAGCTGATGCCCGGCGCGGTGATTCCTGCACCGAAACTGCCGTCGGCAGTCACTAAATCATACGTTGTGGCAGTGCCGAAATCAAGCACGAGAATCGGGCCGCCATAAATAATAAATCCTGCGACAGCGGTAGCAATTCGGTTAGCGCCTATTTCACGGGGATTTTCAGAGGTGATTTTGATGCCTGTTTTTACACCGGGGCCAACGATTAAGGGAGATACTCCGATATATCTCTTGACTGCTCCGGTCAATGCGTGCATCACCCCGGGCACGACACTGGCAATGACGGCTCCTGTGATTTCATTTATATCTATCCTATTGATGTTTAAGAGATCCGTTAAAATCATTCCGTATTCATCGGAAGTACGAGTTTGCCGACTGGTTAGGCGAAATGTTTTGAGAAGCTCCCGACTGCATTTAAGACTGCCGTTGTGTGAATCATTTTTTGCTTTCGAATAAATCCCACAATTTATATTCGTGTTACCAACGTCTATCGTTAGAATCATGCCTTGTCCTCATTACCGGGCGGATTAAGAAATTTCACCCGATAATATAATTCCAATGATTCGAATAATTCCTGCCGTTTACGGCGAACTTCGCGAATCATTAATCCGCTCGATACTTCATCATAATAAAAATCGCTTTCTTCGTGAGCTGTTTCAAGTATTATCGTTCCGTCGGGTTCAAAACCAATCGTAAAAATTCCGCCGACTTCTTCGGTAAAAAGGACACAAAGAATATTCAGTTCATCCAAAATCGCCGTAGGTAGTGCGGAAAACTGATTGTTAAGGTAATATTTGGTTTCATAAGCATTCGCACCGCATAAAACGGTGCGCGGCTCGGGATTCTTATTCATTAAAGTGTCGCGGCTAAAACTGCTTTTATGGTATGCATCCGATTTTCGGCTTGCTGAAAAACCACAGAGTGAGATGATTCAAATACGGTATCCGTAACTTCCATTTCCGTAATGCCGTATTTTTCGAACACTTCTTTGCCGATTGCTGTTTTCGTATCATGGAAGGCAGGCAAACAATGCATAAAAATAGCGGCGGGGTCGGCTTTGCTCATTACATCACAGTTTACCTGATATGGTTTTAAATCCTTGATGCGTTTCTCCCAAACTTCATCAGGTTCACCCATCGATACCCATACATCTGTATATATAACGTTCGCACCGGCGGTACCGGCGTCTAAATCTTCTGTTAATGTTATGGTTGCACCTGTTTCTTCGGCGATTTCATGGCAATACGAAACCAGATCATCCGCGGGAAAATATTCTTTCGAAGTGCAAGCGGTAAAATGCATACCCATTTTCGCGCAAGTGACCATTAGCGAGTTACCCATATTATAGCGGGCATCGCCCAGATAGGTCAGGCGGATACCCTTTAACTCGCCGAATCTTTCTTTGATCGTTAACAAATCAGCCAGCATCTGGGTCGGATGATATTCATTGGTAAGCCCGTTCCAAACGGGAACACTTGAATAAAGTGCCAGTTCATCAACGATTTCCTGACCGAATCCGCGATATTGGATGCCGTCATATATTCCGCTTAAAACACGGGCTGTATCGGCGATGCTCTCCTTAGTACCGAACTGCGAACTTGCAGGATCAAGGTAAGTCGTCTGAATCCCTAAGTCGTGTGCCGCGACTTCAAAAGCGCAACGAGTCCTGGTGCTGGTTTTTTCGAAAATCAGGGCTATATTTTTGCCGCGGTGGTATTCGGTAATAATCCGCTCTTTTTTCTTTTCCTTTAGATCAGCGGCTAAATCAAGGAGATAATTAAGTTCTTGCGGAGAATAGTCCAGTATTTTTAAAAAATGGCGTCCTCTAAGGTTCATATCATCCCTTTCGCTATTATGTGTTAATGGTTTCTTTAAATGCGGTAGCTAAACCTGCGAGACCTTGAATCTCGGAAGGAATAATGATCTTCGTAGCTTTTCCGTCAGCTGCTTTTTCAAATGCTTCTAAACTCTTGATTTTTAGAACAGCTTCATCAGCGCCCGCTTCACGAATCATTCTGATACCATCGGCTTTCGCTTGCTGAACTTTCATGATTGCTTCCGCTTCACCTTCGGCTTCACGGATCATTTTTTCTTTTTCAGCTTCCGCTCTCAGAATTGCGGATTGTTTTTCGGCTTCGGCTTCAAGGATTGCGGACGCTTTTTTACCTTCGGCGACAGTGATATTGGCTTTCTTTTCACCTTCGGCACGGGTTACGGCTTCACGGCGTTCACGTTCTGCTTTCATTTGTTTTTCCATCGCGTTTTGGATTTCTGACGGCGGCATGATGTTTTTTAGCTCAACGCGGTTGATTTTAATGCCCCAGGGGTCGGTGGCGATATCAAGGGATGCACGCATTTTGGTGTTAATTGTTTCGCGTGATGTAAGGGTCTGATCAAGTTCTAAATCACCGATGATGTTACGAAGGGTGGTTGCGGTCAGGTTTTCGATTGCCATAATCGGGTTTTCGACA
>WQST01000103.1 GCA_009787745.1 Lachnospiraceae bacterium | reverse complement strand
GGAAAAAGCGGCGCTTGGTACCAGAGTCGCCGAAGAAATGGCGAAGAGCCTTACGGAAATTGTGGAAGGTATTAAAGAAAGCAGTCGTTTGATTCAAGAGATTGCGGTATCTTCAAATGAGCAATCAGAGAGTATTATAAAAGTAAATAGCAATATAGAAGATGTTGCTAAGATTACGCGCCAAAACAGTGAGATAGCCGATGGCAGTGCCGCGATGGCGGAAGAGAACGCGGCGGCTGCTGAGGAAAGCGCGGCGGTAGCGGAAGAGATGAATGAGCAGTCGGCGATACTTAAGAAGTTAATCGCGTATTTTAGTGTATAATTTTTATAGTGCATGTCAATTTCAACCCTCAGAATAACAGATAAAAGACTGTCAAGAAAAAACACTTGACAGTCTTTTTTTTTAATAGTACTATAATCAAAGTGGGCAAGGGCATAATTATGGAGAAAATCGTTGAACAGGGGCTTTTATATGATTTTTATGGTGAGCTTTTGACCGCTCATCAGAAAAAGGTGTACGAGGATTTCGTTTATCATGATTTATCTTTGAGTGAGATTGCCGAGGAATATGATATTAGCCGTCAGGCGGCGCATGATTTAATCCGCCGCTGTGATCAGACGCTTAAGAAATATGAAGATAAGCTGGGGCTGGTTGCCCGTTTTACGCGAATAAAAGAAAAAACCGCGGAGTTGAAACAGCTCACAGCAGCCCGGAATAACATTACACATAACCAATTGACCGAGCGAGTCAACGAAATATCCAACGAAATACTTACCGAATTAACTCGTCAGTAGGGGCGGCGGATTACCGCCGGTACATAGATATAAGGAGTAATTAATGGCGTTCGAAAGCCTTACCGAAAAACTGCAAAATGTCTTTAAAAGCCTTCGCGGAAAAGGCCGTTTGACCGAAGAGGATGTCCGAATCGCATTAAAGGAAGTTAAAATGGCATTATTAGAAGCCGATGTCAACTTCAAAGTCGTCCGCGGGTTTATTAAATCAGTCGAAGAGCGCGCGATCGGCGCTGATGTCATGAACGGGTTAAACCCCGGTCAAATGGTAATCAAAATCGTTAATGAAGAAATGACGGCTCTGATGGGGAGCGAAACTACCGAACTGACTTTTGCGCCGGGGAAATCGATTACCGTTATTATGATGTGCGGTTTGCAAGGTTCGGGTAAAACGACGACATGCGCGAAAATCGCCGGGCAACTTAAGAAAAAAAGCAAGAAATCGTTATTGGTAGCATGTGATATTTATCGCCCTGCCGCTATTAAGCAGTTACAAATAAATGCCGAAAAACAAGAAGTTGACTTCTTTTCCTTGGGCGATAAAGAAAAACCGGCGAAAATCGCCAAAGCCGCATATGAGTATGCCGAAAAAAACGGGCATAATGTCGTTTTCATCGATACGGCGGGGCGTTTGCATATTGACAGTGAAATGATGGCGGAATTACAAGAAATTAAAGCGGCAATTAATATTCATCAGACATTATTGGTCGTTGACGCGATGACCGGGCAGGATGCCGTTAACGTCGCCGGGGAATTTAACGAGCAAATCGGTATTGACGGGGTCGTCCTTTCGAAAATGGACGGTGATACCCGCGGCGGCGCCGCTTTATCGGTTAAAGCCGTAACCGGGAAACCGATTTTTTATGTTGGTCTGGGTGAGAAATTATCCGAACTTGAGCAATTTTATCCCGAGCGGATGGCGAGTCGGATTCTGGGGATGGGCGATGTCCTGACGCTGATTGAGAAAGCGGAAGCGAACCTTGATATTGACGAAGAAAAAGGGCGTGAAATGGCGTCCCGAATGAAAAAGGGGAAATTTGACTTTGAAGATTATCTGGAAAGCATGAAGCAAATGCGGAATATGGGCGGCCTGACCTCCCTGCTTTCGATGATGCCGGGGATGGGCAAGCAGATGAAGGATTTAGAGTCAATGGTTGACGATAAGCAATTGGCTCATATGGAAGCAATTGTTTTATCAATGACGAAAAAGGAACGGCAAAATCCCAAGCTTCTCAATCCTAGCCGGAAGGCGCGGATTGCCCGCGGTTCGGGTGTCGATATCAGTGTTGTTAATCGTTTCGTTAAGCAGTTCGAGCAATCGCAGAAGATGATGAAACAGATGCCCGGGCTTATGGGCGGCGGGCGCAAAGGCCGCGGCGGTATCGGGAATATGTTCGGGGGAATGAAGTTTTAGCACATCTTGTCACTAATTATGATATAAAATCCGAGCGGATTTATATAAATAAACTATTCAATTTTACGGAGGTAAAAAATGGCAGTAAAAATCAGATTAAGAAGAATGGGGCAAAAGAAAGTACCTTTTTATAGAATCATCGTCGCTGATTCGAGATCACCAAGAGATGGCCGTTTCATCGAAGAAATCGGTACGTACAACCCTAATACCGACCCCAGTTCTTTCAAAGTGAATGAGGAACTTGCAAAAAAGTGGCTTAGTAATGGCGCGCAACCTACTGAAATCGTCGCCAAAATCTTTAAGCTGGCGGGCATCGAAAAAAACTAAATGGATGGCACGGGAGGTTGGTATGAAAGAATTAATTGAAATTATCGCCAAAGCATTGGTTGAGCATCCTGATGAAGTTGTTGTGATCGAAAAAGATGAGGGACGCAGCATCACGTTAGAGCTTCATGTAGCACAATCCGATATGGGTAAAGTAATCGGAAAACAAGGCCGTATTGCGAAAGCGATTCGCGCTGTTGTTAAAGCGGCATCGACGAAAGAAAACAAACGTGTTGATGTGGAGATTATGTAATGTGAAGAACTTCACGCTGTTTTTGGAAACTTACTATGGAAGAAAAATTCAAAGTCGGCGTCATTGCTTCACCGCATGGTCTTAAGGGTGAGGTTAAGGTCTTCCCGACTACCGATGATGCCAAAAGATATAAAAAATTAAAAGCAGTATTCCTTAACTTAGAATCGGAAATGAAATTATTGACGATAGAAGGGATCAAATTTTCAGGTAAGTTCGTCGTGCTTAAGTTCGGCGGGCTTAACTGCATTGAAGACGCTCTTTTGCTTAAAGGAAAAGAACTTTGGATCGAGCGGAAAGATGCGGTGAAACTTCGTAAGGATGAGTATTTCGTTGCTGATTTGATTGATATTAAGGTAATTAATGAAGACGGACAAGTGCTGGGAACGGTTAAGGAAGTCATTCATACAGGCGCGAATGATGTTTACGCCGTTGTGACCGAAGCCAAAAAAGAAATTTTACTTCCGGCGATAAAAGAATGCATTTTGGATGTTGATATCGAAAATCGGGTCATGAAGGTGCATATAATGGATGGGTTATGTGAATGAATTTCCATATTTTAACTTTATTTCCGGAAATGATTAATCAGATCATGAATACCAGTATCATCGGCAGGGCGATTGCGAAGGGGCATATTGGGGTTGATGCGGTTAATATTCGTGATTATACCGAGAGTAAGCATAAAAAGGTCGATGATTATCCTTACGGCGGCGGCGCCGGAATGTTATTGCAGGCACAACCGATTCACGATGCGTATCTGGCGGTGCGGAGCCGCATCACAGGGGAAGGGCGAAGGGCGCCGAAAGTCATTTACGTAACCCCGCAAGGTAAGATTTTTAATCAGGAAACCGCAAAGGCTCTTGCGAAAGAAGAGGATTTGGTTTTACTGTGCGGACATTATGAAGGCGTCGATGAGCGGGTTTTGGATGAAATTGTGACAGAGCATATTTCGATCGGGGATTATGTGCTGACGGGCGGAGAATTACCGGCGATGGTAATTGTTGAAGCCGTATCCCGCATGGTTCCCGGTGTCCTGAAAAATGCCGAATCAGGGGAAACGGAAAGCCTTAGCAATTTTCTCCTCGAATACCCCCAGTATTCCCGGCCTGAGATTTGGCAAGGCATCCGGGTGCCTGAAATCCTTCTGTCAGGGGATCATGCCAAAGTAGACAAATGGCGGCATGACCAAGCAATTTTACGGACCAAGCAAAGACGTCCCGATTTATATGAAAAGTTCGTTTATAATGGTGAAAAGATACCGCCCGCAGACGCAAAGGAGGGACAATGATTACATTATCAAAAGATATGGAAGTCGGCGTTGAAAAGATTGACAAACAGCACAAAGAACTTATTGACAGATTAAATACACTTGTCGAAATGGGAGTGCATTCGGTTTCTCATGAAGAAACAGCCAAGACTCTTAATTTGCTGACCGATTATGTAAAGAAACATTTTAGTGACGAGGAATTTTTGCAAAAGCAAGCGAAATATCCGAAATATGAATGGCATAAGGGTCAGCATCAGCTTTATATTGATGAATTTGATAAGCTAAAGAAGGAATTTGAGTTAAACGGCAGTTCCGCGAAATTCACATTGGAACTTAATAAATCGATTATTAACTGGATTGTGAAGCATATTAAGTCTGCGGATGTGGAGCTTGGTAAGTATTTGAATACTCATTAAGCAAGAAAATTTTATCTTGCATTTTGGGAAATGCTGTGCTATAGTACTAATGTTGTCAAAAACGATGGTCCTCTGTTACACATGTATTAAGAACATCCGTAGAGTTGAAAGGATATAAAATGAACGCAATAATCAGAGAAATCGAACAAGAGCAACTTAAGAATGAAGTGCCCGTCTTTCATGTCGGTGATACCGTCAAAGTTTATGGTAAGATTAAGGAAGGAAATCGTGAGCGTATTCAGATTTTCGAAGGAACTGTTCTTAAACGTCAAGGCGGCAGTAACCGTGAAACTTTTACCGTGCGTAAATCATCAGGCGGCGTCGGCGTCGAAAAGACTTGGCCTCTTCACTCACCCAATGTTGAGAAAATCGAAGTAACCAGACGCGGTAAAGTCAGAAGAGCGAAGCTTAACTACCTGCGTAGCCGTATCGGTAAGAAAGCGAAAGTTAAAGAGTTGATGACACGCTAAATTTAATTAAGAGATTTAAATGGCTTTACTGCTTAGTAATAAGAAGTAAAGCTATTTTTTTCAAAATTTCGTCATGGCGGCATCCGAGCGCAATCTTCTTAGCTAACAGATACCCTAATCCACGGAACGTAGATACGATTTCCGGGCGTTTCTATTAAGCGTAGATTGATTTATGTAATTATTTGCGTTAGTATTTGGGGGAAAGGAGCGGTGATATGGATAGTAAAAAAATAGGGCAGTTCATAACTGAACGCAGAAAATCATTAGGTTTTACCCAACAACAATTAGCAGATCAAATTGGCGTCAGTAACAAAGCAATCTCGAAATGGGAAACAGGTGAAGGTTATCCTGACATAACGATTATTCTTGCTTTAAGCAAAGCGCTGTTTGTGACGGCTGATGAATTGTTGAACGGTGAGATGATAAGCAGTGAGCAATTAAATCGCGAAGTTTCGATTGGAAAAAGCAAAAAAATATTTAGCAAAGATTCTCTTGAAAGGGCGGCAATAAGCTTTGTGCTGATTATGATAGCCGTCATGACTTTATTTACAGTCAATAAACAAATAACCAAGTATGATCATATTTTGACAGCAGTATCTGAGAAAGAAGCCGGTGAAATTGAAGAATTACTTATTGCCGCCGGGATAAAGTACAGGATGCCATATGATGGTTTAGATTTCGAAGTGGACAGAAAGCAGTATGCGGAAGCGATAATGCTGTTTGGGTATAATGATAAAATTACTTCGAATTGGTCGATTGATAATATGGACAACGGATATAGTAATTCGGATGCAGATAAACATAAGCGCTATGTGGCATATCTTGAACAACAAATTATTTTGATGGCGACCCATTTGGATGGAGTTGATTCGGCTCAGGCTATCGTTGACGCGCCAAGGGATAACGGGATGAAATCGGCATTAGTTCTCTTACATTTAAAGAAAGCAATGACCAAAGACCAAGCCGCGGCTTTCGCAAAAGCTTTATCTGTAGGTCTTGGTAATGAAAATGCATCTACTATTTCGATAATGGATACGGAAGGTAATATGATTTTTTCAGGTACGGTTGCAACGGCTGAACTAAAGGCTTTCAGATAAGGTTATGTCATAACGTCTCCTTAAAATAATGGCTTTACTGTTTAGTACTAAGCAGTAAAGTCATTTTTGTTACAAAATTTGTGAATCTTAAGCCCGTTTTTTGGTAACATAGTAAAAAACGCTTGAAAGCATCGTAAAGCATTCCTATAATATAGACAGTTATATGTTTTGAGACGGCCTGAATGGCGGAACATGGGAGTTAACGTGAAAATCAATATCAATATAGACAGTTGCTATAATGAAACGGAGATTACGATTAATAGCGCCCACATGAGTGATGAACTGGAAAGGGTGATTGCGTCGCTGCGTATTTTGGATTTGAAGCTGACGGGAACGAAAGATAATCAAACATATATTTTAAATACTGCGAAAATCTTATATATTGACACTACCGATAAGAAAACATTCCTTTATACTAAGGAGCATGTATATGAGAGTTCGCTAAGGCTTTATGAATTAGAGCAAAAACTGTCGGCAAATGATTTTTTTCGGGCAGGAAATCAAGTATTATCAATTTTAACAAAATAAAATCACTAAGATCCGATATCGACGGCAAGTTCATCGTCACGATGGAAAACAATGAAAGATTAATCGTTTCAAGGCAGTATGCGGGTTATATCAAAGAGAAACTTAGCAGACAGCGTGAAGAATAGTTTTAAGTCTGCGGATGGCAACATAGGAGGTTTGTGTGGAAAATGAAAAGAAGACTTTTTCTAATTATTTTACTTTTGGAATGACCAATTTTGCGGTCGCATTGCTTACAATCACCTTCGTCAGTTGGATTGTCGGTAATTCAAAATATGTTGATGAAATAAGGGAAATGGGTGGTATTATGGAACTTGCAGGAATCGGTATTTCTTATGCGGCGATTGGTCAGCTCATCCTTTTTTCGGCGCTGCTGACATGTGTTGAGTTTATTCTAAACAAGAAGCTAAAAAGGGTTTTACTGATGTGGCATTATGTCCTGCGGCTGACCTTTATAATAGTAGCAACCGTTATTTTTATAATCGTTTTCAAGTGGTTTCCGCTTGATTCAGGTGAGGCATGGATATCATTCATTGGCGCTTTTTTCATATGCCTTGTCGGCGGTACGTTATTTATGGTGATTAAAACGAAGATGGACGACAGAAAATACGGCAAGCAATTATTAGAATATAAAGCAATGAAAAATGAAGAAAGAGGTAACTTAAATGATCAAGATGAATAATGTCGCCAAGCACTTTAGCGGGAATCAAGTTTTAACAGATGTGACATTCGCGGTAAAAGAACGGGAAATTTTCGGGTTGCTCGGTCCATCGGGCGCCGGAAAAACGACCATCATTAATATCCTGACGAATCAGTTAGATGCCGATAGCGGCAATCACAGTATCGGCGTCGCGGCATTTAATACGGGGTTAATGCTTGATGCGGACGGGTTATATCCGCGGTTGAGTTGCCTTGATAACTTATATGTATTCACGGGGATTTACGGGATATCTAAGCAAAAAGCGATGGAAGCCTTAGAAAATGTCGGTTTAACATATGCCGCCAAAAAAAGCGTCAGTTCTTTGTCGAAGGGTATGCGTCAGCGTTTGTCACTGGCGCGGGCGATTTTGCATCAGCCGAAGGTGTTGTTCCTTGACGAGCCGACCGGCGGGCTTGACCCGAATACGGCGCGGGGTATTCACAAGCTGATTATGAACCTTCGCGATAAGGGCGCAACTATTTTTTTGACTACGCACAATATGGAAGAAGCGGTAAAACTTTGTGACCATGTAGCCCTTTTACATAAGGGTAAAATAGTTGAGCATGGGGTGCCGTTAGAGATTTGTGAGCGCCATAATGCGGTTAAAACAGTTCCTGATCTTGGGGCGGTATTTATTAAGTTGACAGGTGTCGAAAGTATATAATAGAAAGATGGGAAGGAAAAGATATGAGAATCATAAAAACAATGTTTATTAAGCAAGCGAAAGATATGTTTAAAAACCCGGTAAGTCTGGTTCAATTTTTGATTTTTCCGGCGGTGGCGTTTATCATGACGGTATTGGTGGCGAAAGATAATCCTGATATTGCGGACAGTATGTTCACAACGATGATGGCGGGGATATTCGCGGGGATGGCGATTATTACGACCGTCGCCGGAATAATTGCGGAAGATACGGAACATAAAAGCCTTCGTTTGCTGATTATGGCGGGGGTTAAGCCTTATCAGTATTTGACGGGTCTGGGCGGCTTTATACTATTATTGGGAACTTTC
>WQST01000102.1 GCA_009787745.1 Lachnospiraceae bacterium | reverse complement strand
AAACATGACAGCAAAGTTAAGCTTTGGCCGCGAATCTTTGCTGTCATAAACAATACCGGAACCCCAGTTTTATCTTTAGTAATAAGGGGTGGCTTTTACTCTGATAAAAAATCAGCTAAAAACCACGCTTTGATTTTCGTGACTTAATTTAACTGGAAATTCACCGGAACAAGATAATTTTAACATGAAAATACAAAAAAATCATCATAAACCGATGATTTTTTTGAAATCTAGTACTTTCCATCAACTTAATTTTTTCAAAAACCTGAATTCAACAAGATTTGGTTGCGTTTACTTTGTGAAAGTTGCATTTACCTTGAAAATTGACCTTCCCAAATTAAAACCTCCCAAATTAAAAAAATACTTCACTTACACCTTAACTATTTCCGAATAACTGGATTTTCTGTAATATCAATATCAAAGACCCAAGGGAACGCGCTGAAGCCGTCCCCTTGAAGCTTAAAAGATTAATTCATCACCGCTTGCTAACTTACACTAACGATCTTCCTAAGCTCACTCAGCAAGTTTCCGCCGCCGACAGAAATATTACCCACTTTATCACAAATTTTTTCCAAATATTCAAGTTCCTTTAATTTGTACAAAGTTGCGTTTTCTTCCATCAGTTTCGCGGTATTAAGCAAACTTCTTGTCGAAGCCACTTCCTCACGGCGGGAAATAACGTTAGCCTGTGCGTTTTTCTCAGCGACAAGAACTGTATTCATAATGTCACGAATTTCACCCGGAAGGATAATATCTTTTAAGCCCGCGTCGAAAAACTCCACAAACAATGATTCTTGTTTAGATTTAAGCTGTTTTAAAACAAAAGCGGCAATTGAATCTTTTTGCTCTAAAAGTTCATCGAAGCGGAATTTACCGATATATTCCCGCAAAGCTAACTGTGTAAGCGTATAAATTTGGGTTTTGTAATCCTTAATCTCACTGACAATTTTTACGGCATCAGCAATTTTATAAGTACAGACAAAATTTATCCGCAATGACACCTTATCTGCCGTCAGGATTTCCTGCCCGGCAATATCAAGCTGTTGAACACGCAAATCCACACTTTGGTAAGTAACCTTCTGCATATTATTCCAGAAATAATAACTTCCGCTCTCCAGCATCCGCTTAAATTTACCATCGAAAAATAATAATCCCGCTTCACCATCGAGGATTTCGATTTTGCTGTAAAGATCGCGTGATACCAACCTTAGTTGTTCAGGCGTCACATCCGTAATGTCCGTTTGGGAAATATCAATCAGCTTAAAAGAGTGTTCGCGATAGCTTTTCCAAAAGCAATATGTACCTGATTTAAGTGTCCCCGCAATACGGTTATTTTCCATGTGCAAGGCAATGTAACCGTCAGGTACATCAATACTGACGACACTATTTTGAAATTCTTTATCGCGGAGCAAAACGGCAATATCTATATTGGCTACTTCAACAGATTTCGCAATATTCACCCGCGCATACGTTTCACCCATAATTCTTTTTATGTAATGCCTTCCGGGCATCATCATTTTGCGATAAATACCATTTTTAATTAGGAATCCGCGTTCGTTTTCGTTTATTATAATTTTCATTTTTTACCTCTTTTCCTGTTTGACTTTCACTGAAAATGTCCACGCTCATCATACGGGATAAATGTTAAGCGGTGCGAAACTCTGTCCGGCATGAGTCCCCCGCAGGGGAAACTATAGAACAGCTTTCTAACATGCGGTATCCCATTCATCACAGGTATTCCAAACGCCGCCAAAAAATGATTATACTATTCCTTGGCAGGACATTGACAGCTTCCGTCGGTTATTTGCGATTGAGAGGAGTCGAACCTCGGCGTTTACACGCTTACCATTTCGGGATTAAGTTTTGCGCTTAACCTCTTGACATGCTCTACCAACTAAGCTAACCCTTTAACGGGTGAGGGAATCGAACCCCCGAATTGTCAGTGCTCCGTTTACGGAGCCTCGCCATTTTGCCCGGCATACCGCGTTGATATAATCTTCGGCACCGCAAGGGCTTAAACCCTTAGCATAGGACAAATGAGCATTATATAAAGCTTTAACGCCTTAATAACTAATATAACTAGCCTTTAACCACCCCTACGGTCTTTAGCTTTTTAACCGCTTTGACAAGGTCTTTTTGATTTTCCATAACCTCGTCAATATCCTTATAGGCAAAACGGCTTTCTTCGGCAACGTCATTTTTTTTATGTTTACCAAGGTAAACACCTTGCTTTTGCAAATCAATTATTACTTCCTCGGTCGAGAAATTCTGCATGGCTCCTTTGCGGGAATAGCGCCGCCCTGCGCCATGGGAAGATGAGCAAAAACTCATTTCATTGCCAAGCCCTTCCACAATATAGCTGTATGAACCCATCGCACCGGGGATAACCGCTAACTCTCCTGCTCCGGCACGGGTCGCGCCTTTACGATGTACCCAAACATTCTTGCCATAGTGATGTTCAAGAGCAGCATAATTATGATGGCAATTGATTTCATCCGTATAACTAAATGTTATATTCGTATGCTTTCTTAACTGTTTTTCGATTATCGAGCGCACGGCAAGCATCATTTTGGTACGGTTTTCAGCAGCGAAATCAAGAGCAAGGTTCATCCAGTTGATATATTGCCGGCCTTCTAAAGAATCTACAGGCAGGAATGCCAAGCGCCATTCATCAGGTACTTCTGATTTCCATTTTTGATTAAGTAAACGGGCGGTATTGTGGAAATAATCACATACCTGCTTGCCGAAATTACGGCTGCCCGAATGAATCATAATCCCAAGATAACCTTCATTATCCTCTTGCAGTTCAATAAAATGATTTCCGCCGCCAAGGGTTCCCGCCTGATAAAATCCTGCCTCAATCTGATTGCAAAGTTCGGCGTTCGCTTCATATTTTTCCATTGATTCTAAAGCGATATCTAAAGCAGTACAACTTTGGATATCTTTATGGCGATTGAAACCGACAGGGATATTGCGGAGAATATCACTAATTATCACTTTAATAAGGGGGCCGTTCGCTGTCATGATTTCACGGATTTCATCAACTTTTATATCCGTACCGACAAATGCCATCCCGCATCCGATGTCAACTCCCACGGCATTCGGAATTATAACCCCTAAGGCGGCAATTACGCCGCCAATCGGCATTCCCATTCCCGCGTGCGTATCAGGCATCAGGCTAACCCATTTATGTATAAACGGCAAATTCGCAAGATGATATGCTTGTTCCATGCAAAGAGCGTCGGCATCGGATTCATCAGGCAACCACATTTTAATCGGTACTTTTGTTTTTTCGTTTGAGATAACTAACATATTCTCACCTCTCCTTATTTATCTGGTCTTTAGCTTACCAAATTTTTCTAATCTTATCATTTAAAAAAGTTTGCGAGATTGACTTAAAAAGAATATTTTGCTACAATTCTGCTAAAGGTTATTATGGCTGAATTTTCGGAATTAATCAAAAAATTTGATAAAATCAGAACCTATATGCGTGATTTTTATGTATATGGTTTCAAGTCGCGCGCCGATTTCACTAAAAAGTCTGCGCGCACATACGACAATGAAAAACGGCGCTGTGAGAGCTATCTGGGCGAATATATGAAATGGGATTACAGCGGCGGGAATAAATCGTCTTTCATCTCAGTTGACTGCGCCAAAATTCCGCTTAACCCGCTGTATGCGGCATGGAAATCGAAAAGCTTCACATCAAATGATATTATTTTACACTTTTACATACTTGATACACTTTATAAAGCGGCTGTTACCGTTAATGAACTTACTGACGCTATTTGTGCCAAAAGCGAAATAACCTTCGATGTTCAGACTGTCAGAAATAAATTAAACGAATATGTGAAGTCAGGAATGCTTGTCCAAAAAAAGCAGGGTAAAGCGTTTGTTTACGATATTGCACCGCAGAATATCCCGATATCGCCCATGTTGCTTGACGCCATCAAATTGTTCCAGGGCGCGGCTCCCTTCGGCGAAATCGGAAGCTATCTTCTTGACAATGAAAATCAAGCGAATGATTTATTCGCCTTTAAGCATTACTACATCGCCCATACTCTTGATAGCGGGGTGCTTTACGATTTATTATCGGCAATGCGGCAGGGACGAGCCGTTATTATTGAAAACCAAAGCGAGCGCAGCGGAAACATTGTGAACATTTATGCACTTCCGCTGAAAATCTTTGTCAGTGCCGCAACAGGGCGGCGCTATGTTTGTGTTTATTCATTTAAAAGGCGGCGATTTACTACTTTCCGTTTGGATTATTTAAGAAACGTCACACCCGAAAAAGAAATCGATAACGCGGAGGAACTTAAAGAAAAATTAAATCATCACTTAAGTAAAGTCTGGAGCGTTTCTTTTGGCAATTCACATGGTCTTGAGGTTATCTGCATGAAGCTTCATATTGATGAAAGGCGGGAGCAATATATCATTGACAGGATAAAGCGCGAAGGACAGGGCGGAGAACTTAACAAGCTGACGGACAATACTTTTTTGTACACCAAGGAAAGCTTTTTTTCTTCCGACATGACACCGTGGATTAAGACTTTTATCGGACGCATTATTGGCTTAGAGGGAACGAATCAGGAGACCATCAGACGTTTCTACAGCGATTTAGAACGGATGGCAGAAATGTATGGAGGAAACGGATAATGGAATTGTTTTCCGAAATTTACGGCTGTTACTTTACGGTCGTTTCGCGAATTTTAGAAAAAGCGCGGGACGGGTTGACTAAAGTACAGATTGAACAATTAGTAAAAGACCACGGCTTTTATGACAGTACTTTTCATTTACTGCCTGCTCTCATCTCCAATGAGTGGAATTTTTTTACGCAAAAAGAAAATAAGTATTTTTCAAGATTGTCAGAAGAGATAAAAAGACCTTTATCCGGCACGGAAAAGTCGTGGTTAAAGGCTTTGCTTGCTGATCCGCGCCTTAAGCTGTTTTTAGATGAAGAAGCGCTGACCGCGCTAACGGAGACGCTTTCTGATACCCCACCGTTGTTTTTATATGATGATTTTCATTTTTTTGACCGTCATCTTGATGGTGATGATTATGAGGATTCCGCTTATATAGAACGGTTTAGGACTATTATAAATGCCATAAAAAATAATTATCCTTTGATAATTGCATATGACAGTCCGAAAGGTAAGCGAACAAAACGCAGGTATCATCCTTACAAACTCTGCTATTCCGAGCGCGATAATAAATTCCGCCTGCAATGCGCCGCTTTTCACAGCGGGCGAAATCGGCTTGAGAGAATTACCTTAAATCTGGCGCGGATGGTTTCGGTAGAATTTTCGGAAGGTGAGCTTGAAATTAGGGAAAAATTGACTGCCCTCTTCAGAGAAACCTTATGTACCGAACCTGTTGTGCTGGAGATATCAAAAGAGCGTAATGCTTTAGAACGCTGTATGCTTCAATTCGCTTCTTTTGAGCGGCAAACGGAGTATGACAAGGAGCGTGATATATATACTTGCCGTATTTGGTTTGACTCTGATGACGAAACTGAGTTGTTGATAAGAATCTTAAGCTTCGGCCCTGTCGTAAAAGTATTGGAACCAAAGGGCTTTTTGAATCAGATTAAAGCACGGATTGAGAGGCAGATTGCGTTAGTTTCTTAAGCAGAAAAATGCTCGATAAGGAATCGCCATAATAACGGTTTTTGTCCCCCCTGCCATTTTCCTCTTGTATTATTCTACCTATCGCTGTACAATGTTTTAAGTGCCATATTAATAAAAACGGCAATCTTTACTTAGGAGAGTGATTATTATTTTATTTAGTATAAGCGTTTTAACTGTTCTCATATTAATAAGCGGAGTATTTTCCGCTATGGAAATAGCGCTCAGTTCTTCAAACAGAACAAAGGTAAAAATATTTGCAGAATCGGGCGATAAGAAAGCAATACTTCTTTTGAAAGCTCTTGATGAACCGATTACCTTTTTTGCGACAACCCAGCTTTACATTACTTTCATTACATTGTTTTCAGGTATGTATGCTGCCGGTTCATTTACCGAGCCGATTATTAACCGGGCGCTTAAACAAAACATACCTATTCAAGAAACCATCGCCGAACCGCTTGTGTTTATTTCAGTTACCGCTATTTTGACTTATTTCACGTTGATTTTCGGTGAATTGATACCTAAACGTATTGCTTTGCGCAAAGGAATATCGTTCGCACTTGCGACTATAAAGCTTTTAAACATACTATCGTATATCGTTTTTCCGTTTGTAAAGTTATTATCATTTTCAGCCAATTCTCTGCTGCGGATTTTCGGCGTGAAGAGCATTGAAGGTGAGGAAAAGATTTCAAAAGATGAAATCCGCATGATACTCCGATCAAGCAGCGAGTTTGGCAGTATTGACGAAAGCGAACACGATATATTAAGCAATGTTCTGGAACTTAATGAAAGAACAGTTGTAGACGCATGTGTGCATAGAGTTGACATTATTGCTTTACCGCTGAAAGCCGGCTTCGATGAAGTCATAAAAATATTTATTGAAGAAAAATGCTCACGCATACCGATTTATGATGAAAATATTGATAACATTAAAGGCATTCTGCATATTAAAGATATACTAAAGTACATGGCTGACAATCAAAAAGATAAATCCGAATTTTACATACAGCCTTTATTGCGAGAACCTTATTTTGTGCCGTCGATCAAAAAATCGGACGAACTGCTCCGTGAAATGCAGAACAATGGAATTTATATGGCTATTATTGTCGATGAACATGGCGGCACATTGGGTATTGTTACAACCGAGGATTTGGTTGAAGAAATCGTTGGCAGTATCTTTGATGAATATGATTCTACCGATCAACAAGACATTGTGCCTGCGGAGGACGGCTCCTTTATCATGCAGGGTTCAATGGAACTTATAAAGGTACAGGAGCATTTTGGTGTCGAATTTCCTATTGATAAATACGAAACCCTCAGCGGCTTTTTAATCGGACAATTAAGACGTATCCCGCCGGAAAATGAAAAACCTGAATTGAAATACGAAGGACTTTCATTTAAGGTTAAAAAAATACTGAACAAGCGAATCACCATCGTAAAGGTCTTTGTTTTGCAAGATGAGGGATAACGTCTTTACATTAATGCAATATCGGCGTAAATGTCCGATTGTCCGATTTGATATCATGTTCGATGTTAAGCTTTGCGGCTTTTTTACAAAATTCTAACTGTGAATTAACAATCGCCTTTCCGCGCTTATCAACCTTCTCATATATTCCTTCCGCGGTTAAAATATGGGCTTTTACCGTGTCGGATAACAAAGTCTCGAAAATAAACTCCATTCTTTTAACTAAGTCCGCATGTTCAATCGGGAACATGATTTCTACGCGCCTGTCTAAATTCCGCGGCATCCAATCCGCTGACCCGGCATAGTATTCGGGATTTCCGTCATTTTCAAAATAAAATATTCGCGTATGCTCCAAATAATGACCGACGATCGAGCGGACAGTAATACGGTCCTCCAAACCTTGAACCCCCGTTTTTAGACAGCAGATACCCCTGACGATTAAATCAATCTTTACCCCTGCATGTGCCGCTTCATAAAGAGCCTTGATGATATCTTTATCGCATAGGGAATTCATTTTCGCGGTAATTCGCGCCGGGCGTCCTGCACCGGCATTGCGCCTTTCGCGATCAATCAAATACAAGAAGCGGTCTTTTAGCCATAACGGCGCCAAAGAAAGCTTATTCCAATTAAGCGGTTCCGAATAACCCGACAACATATTAAATACCGCCGTGGCATCCTCTCCCATCGCCGCCTGACAGGTCAGCATCCCAATATCGGTATAAAGCTTCGCGGTCGCATCATTATAATTTCCCGTACTCAAATGAACATAGCGGCGAATACCGTCCTCTTCCCGCCGAACCACCAATGTAATTTTACAATGCGTTTTAAGCCCAACCAGTCCGTAAATTACATGACACCCCGCTTGTTCCAGCTTCTTCGCCCAAACAATATTATTCTCTTCATCAAAACGGGCCTTTAATTCAACCAGCACCGTAACCTGTTTCCCGTTTTCCGCGGCGGCGGCTAAGGCGGCGATAATCGGCGAATTTCCGCTGACCCGATATAACGTTTGCTTAATCGCTAACACGTCAGGGCAGGAAGCCGCCTGTCTTACGAACTCAATCACGGGGGAAAAATCCTGAAAAGGATGGTGAAGCATGATATCACCGTTTCTTATCATTGTAAAAATATCATTCCCCGCAGTAAATCCCGGGACAGGGGCAGGTTTCGGATATGCTTTTTCTTTTAAATGATTAAACCCC
>WQST01000101.1 GCA_009787745.1 Lachnospiraceae bacterium | reverse complement strand
GGCTTGCGGCGGCGGTCTAACGCTGTATCTTGGGATGAGGCAAAAGGAAAAGAGCGCATTAATGCAAAAATAAATAAGATTGCACAAAAAATCATCAGGAAAAACGGGAAAGCAAAACCCGGCATTAAATCCAGATTCATGTTCAACATGATGCGTCAAATGCATAAGAATAATAATTGGTCGCCTTTGGATAAAGAGCATTGGCAAAGGCATGGCTGGTTGGATAAAGAAAGACCATATTAAGAAGCAGTAAATTTTAAGCATTAAACAGTGTAAAGACCCTTTGGCATTCCGCAATATGCTTATGTAAAAGACATTTGATAGACCGTTCAAAAGAAAATGTCTTATGATAAATTCAAGGAGGTAATCATGAACGTAAGCAACGCAATTAAGGAACAACGTAAAAGATTGTCATTATCACAAGAAGAGTTAGGCGAGAAAATATATGTTACACGGCAAACGATTTCCAGTTGGGAAAACGGAAAATCTTATCCCGATATCTACAGTCTCATTCTTCTTTCGCAAGTTTTCGAAATGACAATTGATAATTTGGTCAAAGGAGATTTGGAAATTATGGAACAAAAAATTGAAAAAAATGATATTAGGGTTATGAACCGCTACGGCAACTTGATGGCAATAGGCATGTTGATTATTCTTGTGCTTTTTCCCGTATCTGCATATTTAAAATTAATTCCCGGGATAGTGATAGCGGTTCTTGTTTTAGTAATAACGCTATATATCGGCTCTAAAGCTGAAAAACTTAAAAAGCAATATGATGTGCAAACTTATCGCGAAGTCGTCGCCTTTTCTAAAGGTGAAACCCTTGATGAAATATCGAAAATCCGCGAATCAGGAAAAAGGAGTTATCAAAAATTCTTCTATATTATCGGGTCAGCGTTTTTGGGCTTGATTGTGTCGGGATTAGTTTTGTGGATTTTGGGAATATTTGGATAACACTACCTGTTATTTTGGGCCGAAGGCGAAGAATCTCTGTTAAGCGATGAGATTCTTCGCTTACGCAGCATTAATCGCAAGCAAAACAAAATAATGCGAAGAACAACCAATTGTTTTTCTATGTGCGTCATGATATGATGGATGTAATCGTTATACAATCTAATACGGAAGAAGGTGACACCATGAAAAACTTGAAGGCTGCGCCAGAAACCAACGGCAGATTTTTTGCGGAAAGAGGACGTGCGTTTGTAAATGTTTTAGAATCATTCAATCACGTACCTGTATTTATGGCAATTCGCAGGGGATTAGCTCTAATGATTCCGCTGATGATCTTCGGCTCATTGGTGATTTTCGTCAACAACTTGCCTATTCCTGCCTATCAGAATGCCATGCGCTCCATTTTCGGAGATGGATGGCAAAGTTACGGAGGGTATATCTTCCAAGCAACCTTTGGCATCGCATCTTTAGGTGCAAACCTTATCGTCGGTTATTCTTTCATAATTCATGACAAACATAAAATCCAAGACATGAACCCCATGATGGGCGCACTGATTTCGCTCGCCTGTTTATTCGTACTAATTAACACGGGAGAGCCGTTCGCAGCTTGGCTGGGTACCCGCGGCATGTTCATCGCACTCGTATCCGCTATTATTGCAACGAAAATGTACCTCACCCTTTGCCGAGTGCGTTTTTTGCGGATTAATCTATTGAGCAACGCCGCGAACAGTAATCTTAATGTCGCTGTTTCTACATTAATACCCTTTTGTCTGACGCTGGGGACGTTTGCCGCAATTCGGCTCATCTTTAATTTAAATGGGATAAGTGATATTCATGGAGCATTATACAACACTTTAAGCGGTCTGTTTCACGGTACACAATCCGCTCTCCTTAGCGGGGTGTTGTTACAGTTACTGATACATATTTGTTGGTTTTTTGGTATTAACGGGTCGCAAGCCTTTATATCCGTTGAACACGAGGTAATGGCGCCCGCACTTGCGAGGAATATCGAACTTGCGGCTCAGGGACTGCCGCCGATCGAAATTATCAACTCGCAATTTTTTAACTCGTTTGTATACTTCGGCGGTTCGGGTGCGGCGCTTTGCCTGATTATCGCTTTATATATTGCGGCGCGGCGTTCCAATATCCGCAAAGTCGCAACCGCAGGTATTTTACCCGCACTCATTAATGTCAACGAAATTATTATCTTTGGCGTTCCCGTTGTTCTTAATTTTTTCCTGTTAATCCCGATGATTATTGTGCCGATCGTCTTCACAATAATCACTTATATTGCTATGGCGATTGGTATAGTACCTTTGACGTTTGTCGAACTAGATTGGACGACACCGATTTTTATTAGCGGTTATTACTCAACAGGCGGCTCCATCGCGGGTGTCTTATTACAGGTATTTAATCTTGCTGTCGGTATTTTGATATATTTACCTTTTGTCCGTTTGTATGACAGTTCCCTAAATCGGGATAATAAACATATTCTCGCCAGTTTGATGGATGCGACTACCAAAATTAATGACTTGCGCCGTACAATTTTGCTTGACCGTACCGACGCCGAAGGCGATATGGCACGTGCGCTGGCGACAGACCTTAAGACTGCTTCTTTGGGTTCGGATGTACTGACGTTACACTATCAACCGCTGGTTAATGACGAAGGTGTCGTTATCAGTGTTGAAGCACTGCTTCGGTGGAATCACCCGCAATTAGGGTATATTCCGCCCCCAATTGCAATTATTTTGGCGGAGGAATCAGGCGCGGTTCATGAACTGGGGCTTCGTATATTTGAAGCCGCGATAAAAACCCTCAAAGGTTTCCTTGACTCAGGGCTTGATTTGGGAATATCTGTCAATGTTACGCCGACACAATTTGACGATCCGCTGTTGGCGAAAAAATTCCAAATCATCGCCGACCAATATGGTGTATCGCCGAAGCTGGTTGAAATCGAAATTACCGAGCAAATGGCGCTTAGCGGAATCAGGCATATACCTGTTATTCAGGAAATGCGGAATTTCGGCTTTCTGGTTGCCATTGATGATTTTGGTATGGGTCATGGTTCACTTACTTATTTAAAAGATATGGAACTGGATATACTGAAAATCGACGGCGCGTTGGTTAAAGAAATCGAAACGAACCAATCATGCCGCGATATTATTACAACCATCGTAAATCTTGGGCGTTCCCGCAATATTGAGATAATTGCCGAGTTCGTTGAGAATGAGAACCAGCGGGATATTTTAAAAGAAATGGGTTGCTGCCGTTATCAAGGTTATCTTTACAGCCCTGCTTTACCGACGGAAAAAGCGGCGGCATATATCAGCAAAATGGCTCAGGAAGCCGCTGAGAGAGCATCGGAAAAGGAAGGATGACAGGAAAAAATCACTATTTGACAATTGGGGGGGAACGTGTTATATTTTATTAGAGAATAGCTTCTGATAACACAAGATTTAAGGTGGAATGAAGTATGATAAATACCAATGTTTTTAATCACATAAATATGCTTAATAAAACTGCCGATGCCTCATGGAAAAGAAATGAGGTTATCGCTAATAATATTGCCAATAACACCACTCCCGGCTATAAGCGCAAGGATATTAATTTTGAAGAGCAGCTCAGACGGCAAATGATGCATCAGGGCAGAACACGTAATTTAGATCTTTCACGCCTAGATGCAAGAGTTTTCACCGATAATAAGGGTTATTCTTATCGCTTAGACGGCAATAATGTTGACCCTGACACAGAAAGCGCAATGTTAGCCGCCAATCAGCTTAAATATAATGCCCTGATTGATATTATGAATCGGAAATTTGCGGGGCTTAAGTCTGTTATGCAGAAGTAATAATGTGAGTAATCTTAGTAAAATACAAATGCCCTCAGAATTGATCCGGGGGCTAATTATTTGTATTTGCAACTCTTACATTTTGTTATTATTAAAATGCAATAATATAAGATAACTAAGTACATGGACAGCCATAAAGATATTGATAATTATGCAAGCTATTATATTTCCAAGTATCACGCAAACTATCACGGCAACCGTAAGCATAAGCAACGTGATAAAAAAAGTGCTGTATGCTGATTTCTCGCGGATTCTGATGTTTCGCTCATCGCTTTCTTCAATCTCTTGCTGCTTTGTGATATTGGGATTTTTCCTTAAGCGGAAAATACCGATTACCCCTATGAAAATCATTGCACAGCCGATACCGCTTAGAAATTCGAAGATGTGGTTTATTTCATTCAAACCTGACCAAAGGCTTCCGCTTCCATTAAGCAATAATCCAAGCGAAGTGAGAATCATATAAACTCTTTCGGTTTTCTTAAATAAAGCTTTCTTAGACATCTATATCCTCCCCATAAATAAAAATCTCTTCAACGCTTAAATCGAAAAAGCGAGCTATCTTAATTGCCAAAATAATTGACGGGTTATATCTGCCGTTTTCAAGAGAGCCGATGGTTTGGCGCGATACTTCCAGCTTCTCGGCCAGTTCCTCTTGCCTTATTCCTCTCTGCTTTCGCAGTTCCTCAAGCTTGTTTTTCATAATATCCTCATAATCTGCAAACGGAAAGTGTACTTTACATTAATATAACACTTATACTGCCTAATGTCAAGTATGCTTTCCATAAAACTGTTTTGGACATTTTTCATCCTTTGTGTTATTCTGACTGTAGACATAAAAAGAAAATAGGTAAATACATGAACGAAATAATCAGAAAACGTAAATCGATCCGCAAATATGACCTTACTCCCCTTGACAGCGAAACTCTCAATAATATTAAAGATTATATAAAGCATATTAAACCGCTTTATCCTGATATACGCTATTCCATCGAAATCACTAACAAAACCGCGGGGATATTTAATATCAAAGCACCGCATTACCTGATTTTCGGCAGCGAAGAAAAAGAAGGCGCTTATGAAAACATTGGCTTCATCGGCCAGCAAATTGATTTGTACCTATCCGAATCGGGTCTCGGCGCTTGCTGGCTCGGCGCATCAAAACCTGAAGATAAAGAAAATTCGGCTTTGCCTTTTGTCATATGTACAGCCTTCGGAAAAGCTAACGAACCTTTACACCGCGAACTTTCCGACTTCAAGCGAAAGCCGCTGACCGAAATAAGCGATGGTTCCGACGAGCGCCTTGAAGCCGCAAGACTTGCGCCAAGCGCTACCAACTCACAAAATTGGTATTTCTCCGCAAGAGACGGAAAAATACGTTGCTACCGTAAGAAAACCAAACCGCTGATAGCAGTCTTTTATAAGAAACTCAATTCCATTGATATGGGCATTGCTCTTTGCCATATCGCATCGGAAAGCAATGATTTTAATTATTTAAAAGAGACCGGCGTACCCGAAATTAAGGGGCATGTTTACATGGGAACCGTCAAGGGGAATACATTATGAAAACCAAAAAGCTTAAATGCCAACGGAACATCATTGCCATTCTTTTACTGACAGCTATCTTTTTATCCGCCTGCGGGGCTCGGACAGTCCAAGTTACCGCCCCCGTAAATGAGGCAAGGGTTGTTTCCTCTCCTGCCTCGTCGCCGTTAACGGAAATTGCCGCCGTAAACGACTATCTTGATTTTGACATCGAAGATTTCTATGACCCGAATGACACTTGGGCGATTTATTGGTATTTGTGCGGAAGTGATCTTGAAAGTCAAAACGGGTTTGCCAGTGCTGACTTAGCAGAAATGATGAATGTCGATCTTCCCGATAACATAACAGTTGTTATTGAAACCGGCGGTTCAAACTACTGGCATGAATTTGATATTGACGCAAACAGTAATAGCCGTTATACATACACCGGTAACGGTTTTGAATTGGTTGAAAAAATACCTCGTGCCAATATGGGCGATAGCAAGACTTTAGAGAATTTTCTCCGTTTTTGCAATGAAAACTATCCCGCGGATCACCGCGCTGTAATTTTTTGGAACCATGGCGGGGGAAGCATGGCGGGGATTGCTTTTGATGAACTTTATGATATGGACTCACTTCTTTTACCCGAAGTAAGAAGTGCGCTATTACTCACCGCCCAACTTGACACAGCTAATCCGCATTATGAGTTAATCGGTTTCGACGCTTGTCTGATGGCGACGGTTGAAACCGCCAATACGCTTAAGGGCTTCGCTAGATGGATGGTGGCTTCGCAGGAACTTGAACCGGGTTGCGGGTGGGAATATGAAGAACTTTTCCGCGCCTTAGCCGAGAGGCCCGGGATGCACGGCGGCGACTGGGGGCGAATAATCGGCGAAACATATTTAAAAGGATGTCGTGAACTGGAAAACGATGATTATGCGACACTGTCGGTTATTGATATCGCCAAAATCGAGGAGGTCATTGAAGCGCTTGATATTATGGGTGCCGAGGCATTATATTTAGCCGGAAACAGCACGTCATTCATCGGCAAATTCGGGCGTAACGCACGGAATGTCTTGAATTTCGGCGGCAATACACGCTCCGAGGGGTTCACCAATATGATTGATATCGGTGATTTAGTTAATAAGTCCGCTGATTTACTGCCGTACAGCAAACCGATCGTTCAAGCGGCGCTTGATAATGCCGTTTATTATAAAATAAACGGTAAGCAACGCACCGACGCCGGCGGGCTTTCTTGTTACTATAAGTTTGACGGAGATATTGACGATTTTTATAATTATCATAGTTTAGGTATCTCAAAAGGGCTTGCTTATTATTATGATTATGTGCTTTTTGGTAAGCCATCGCCGAAAATGTACAGTTTTTATTGGCAAATGGAGCATCTGTTTGAAGATTACCATAATTTTCGGATTGATCCGTTCCGGATACCGTCCGCTGCTGATTTTTGGGGGCTTCCCCTTGAAAAATCAGATAATTCCAAAGTCTTTCTCAATGTCGGTAGTGATCTTGCCCTCAATTTGAGCGAGGTAAGTTTTGTTATTTCTGCTTATGATGAAATAAGTGACGTGGTGTTTATTCTCGGTTTTGACAACGACTTAACCTACAATTGGGATAGAGGCTTTTTTTCCTATCAATTCGACGGTACATGGGGAATGATTGATGGTTCTCCTGTTTATATGGAATTTTCCGGAGAAGCAAACGGCCGGCGGTATTATGTCGTACCGATTCTATTAGATAATGATATTCATGTTTTAACTATTAGTTATTCAATTAGCAGTAAAAAATACGAAATACTCGGCGCACGAAGGATATTCGCTGATACAGGAATGGCTGACGGAGAAATTCGTCTTCTTGTCCCCGGTGATATTATCAACCCAGTCCATTTCGTCGGGAATATCGGCGACTCTTTCGAAGATTATATTCCTGTCGGAACGGAGGCAATTGTAATTACTGAGAATACGCGCTTTGATAAAAGGTCAATCGGCGACGGAACCTTTATTTGCATGTTTGAAATGATAGATGTGCGGAATAACAGTTATTTTTCTGAACCGATTATTTTCACGGTGCGGGGACAGCGGATTTATTAAAAAGCTATTGACTTTCAATACTCTATACTTTATAATAATCATTATCATTATGATGCAAAACGAAAGGAAAATACTATGAAAAAATTTATCTGCACTATCTGTGGTTATGTCCATGAGGGGGCGGAAGCTCCTGAAAATTGCCCGCAATGTAAAGCTCCGGCGGCGAAATTCAAAGAACAATCAAGTACAGGGCTAGTTTTTGCGGACGAGCATGTAATCGGTGTTGCGAAAGGCGTTGACCCTGAAATTGTTGAAGGATTGCGTCAGAATTTCATGGGCGAATGTACAGAAGTCGGTATGTATCTTGCCATGAGCCGCCAAGCTGACAGGGAAGGTTATCCCGAAATTGCGGAAGCTTACAAAAGAATCGCCTTTGAAGAAGCTGAACATGCCGCGAAATTCGCGGAACTTTTAGGCGAAGTCGTTGATACTTCAACGAAGAAAAACCTTGAAATGCGTGTTTTAGCAGAACACGGAGCAACTCAAGGCAAAAAGGATCTTGCGGTTAAGGCAAAACAACAAGATCTTGATGCTATTCATGATACCGTCCATGAAATGTGCAAAGATGAAGCACGTCATGGTACGGCTTTCCAAGGCTTACTTAAGCGTTATTTCTAATATGAATAAAAGAAATACAATTCAGCGGAAACTGATCTTTGATGCGGTGAAAGAACTTGATATCCACGCAACGGCTGAACAGGTCTATGAGTGCGTTGCGGTGAAGCATCCGTCAATCAGTAAAGCAACTGTATATCGGAATTTAAGTCAAATGGCGGAGTCGGGGGAGTTAATAAACATCGGCAACTACTATGGCTCCGCACATTATGACCATAATCTTCGAAATCACTATCACTTTATATGCGAGACATGCAAAAAAGTCTATGATATTGATAATTACTTTCCTGACATTGCAAGTGATATTACCGATAT
>WQST01000100.1 GCA_009787745.1 Lachnospiraceae bacterium | reverse complement strand
TCCGTTTCTGAAAATGAATTGATTATTGCCAGAGATGCTTTATTAGCGCAAAAGCCGCTTGTCCAAGCCTATGTCGTCGATCAAGTGCGCGACAAAATGATCGGGAATGAAGCCGCCATCGGCGTTATCTTCTCAGGCGAAGCGATTTTTACCCGGCGTGAAAATCCTGACCTTCAATACGTCATCCCGAAAGAAGGGACTAATGTCTGGATTGATTCCTGGGTTATAACCAAGAACGCCGCGAATTTGGAAAATGCGGAGAAATTTATTGATTTTATGTGCCGTCCCGAGATTGCCCTCATGAACTTTGAGTACATTACCTATTCAACACCTAATGAAACTGCCCGCAATATGATTGAAGACATCGAAATCAGAAACTCTGAGATTGCCTTCCCTGACTTAGATAGCTACTATGGCTTAGAAAGCTACCGCTACCTAGGACCCGAAGGCGACGAATTATACAATAATTTTTGGAAAGAAGTAAAATCAAAATAAAACTTTCAGAATCACCACAGAATTTACAGAACCATCAAAGTAAAGTCGTGAGGATGATTCGATTTTCTATCAGTAACCTTTGAATAACGTCGTTACTTGGGTGACGTCCTTTGTCACCCTATGTAACGCAACGTTATTCACAGAGCGAGAGCGGGTTACAGATAGAATATCGAGATCATCCACGCGGCATAAGCTTAAATCAATCTCAACACTCTTTTAACATCTGCTAAGGTCTGGCTAAATAATCACTCTCAACCGTATACTTATAACTGGTCATCTCCCTAAGCCCCATCGGCCCGCGGGCATGAAGTTTCTGCGTACTTATCCCAATCTCCGCTCCCAGCCCGAACTCATAACCATCCGTAAATCTCGTCGAAGTATTGACATAAACACAAGCCGCATCAACCTCTTTCTTGAACCGGTCAATCGCATATTTATCTTCCGCGATAATCGCATCCGAATGCTTAGTATTATAAATATTAACATGATCAATCGCTTGCGAAACACTATTTACGGTTTTGACTGATAAAATATAATCAAGGAATTCTTCCGCATAATCATCATCGCTAACCCTAACGACACCCGTCAGCATTTTTTGGATATCTTCATCCGCATCCAAAAACGTCCCGACGGAAAGACTTGCCAAAGCATTAACACAAGCTTCGTCACAACGTAACTCAACATGGAACGGCGCCAAAGCGGGAACCAATTTCTCCATTAATTCCTTCAAAATACTATCATGAACCACCAGCGATTCACAGGCGTTACAAACCCCAATCCGCTGTGTTTTGGCGTTGACGATAATCGGTACGGCTTTACTGACATCCGCACTTTCATCAACATAGATATGGCAATTCCCTGTTCCCGTTTCGATAACCGGTATTGTGCTGTTCTCGATTACTGCCTGAATCAAGCCGCTTCCGCCGCGAGGAATGAGAACGTCGATATAGCGGTTAAGGCGCATAAATTCATTCATAAACGACCGGTCACTTGATTCAATAAGCTGTAAAGCATCAGGCGCATTGATCGTTCGTGCCAAAGCACTTCTAAGGGAATGCGCAATCTCTTTATTACTGTTAAGCGCGTCCTTACCGCCCTTCAAAACAATCGCATTACCCGCTTTAAAACATAGTCCGAAAGCATCCGCCGTCACATTCGGGCGTGATTCAAAAATGACCCCGATAACACCAAGCGGAACTCTGATTTTCTTAATCCTAAGCCCATTCGGCCGTTCAAAGCTTTCCAGTTCTTCATCAATCGGATCGGGCAATAGAGCGATTTCCCTTAACCCCTGCGCCATTGATTTAACGCGTTCCTCCGATAGCCTGAGCCTGTCAATAAGTCCGGGATGCATCCCCGCGGCGGTCGCGGCGGCAATATCACGGGTGTTCGCCTGAAGGATACGCTCACAATCATTAAGCAAAGCAACAGCCGCTTCTTCTAAAGTATTATTCTTGTCGGTCGATGTGAGTTTTTGCATTAAGTATGATGCGTCTTTGGCACGATGGCCGATTTCATAAATGTTCATACGTGATCCTTTCTTTTAGTTAAATATTATACTTTCTGTTATAATCAAATCCGGTTTTACATCATTGCTATCAATAGGTACATACGGTGCAATCTGGCAATCAAAGCATAAAGCAATCTTCGTGGTTAACGGATATTTTGCTAAAAAGCGGTCGTAATACCCTTTCCCATAACCAATTCTTCCGCGATTCTTGTCAAAAACCGCCCCGGGAATAACACATAAGCAATTATTAAAGTCAACCGTCGCACTATTAATAAAAATAGGTTCTCTAAGACCCTGATAACCAATTTCAAGTTCTTCTAATGTCGAAATCTCCCCAAATTCAAGTTCTTCTCCCTTGACTTTAGGGACAAAAACCCTTTTCCCCTGACCTGAAAGAACACGCTTTACGAAATCAGTAGTTCTGACTTCACTCCTAAAATCAAGATATGTCAAAACTGTATCCGCTTGCTTATAAAGGTCAAGTGAAACTAACTTGCCGATGATTATTTCACTTTTTTCATTTAAATCAGCTTCACTTAAGGAATCACGATGCTTAAGATACAAAAGCCGCAAGTCTTTCTTTTCATTCATCTTTTATTTTTTTCGCCGAAGTAATCGTACCGTCAGCTTCCACGAAATCAATGTTGTCTAACTGAGAGCGCAAATTCGCCCGAAAATTAGCGACATATTCTTTTCTGAGCAAAGCCTGCTCTTCTTTTTCTGAGTCTGTTAACCCCTCGCCCTGCGATTTATGGTAAAGTTCATTAATTCGGGCAAGCTTTTCATTAAAAGTCTTTTTATCCATTATCTTCACTCGCTTTGCAACTTAGCATTATTCTTTGGACTTAGCCCCAACGAACAACCATATCCCGGGAATCAGCATTAATATTGATATTAATTGCGAAGTCGATAACACTCCCAAAGCACCGCGGTAATCATTTCTAAGCATCTCCACGAAGAAGCGCCCGACGGCATAAAGGATAATATATAAAGCCCCGACCCTTCCTGCTTTCGGTTTCTTTTTCGCATACCAAAGCAAAACGAACATAATCACAAAATCGCCGAAACTGGAAATCAATTGCGTCGGTATCAGATTGACCCCATTAGGCGCCGATGATGAATTTTGGAACATAATCCCGAAGCGCGAATCCGTCTCCCGCCCATAGCAACACCCTGCCAAAAAACAACCCAAGCGCCCGATTGCCTGCGCCACAACCATTGAAGGCGCCGCCAAATCAAAATATGGCAAAAAGGGAATTTTCTTAATCCGCAAATAAATAATCGCTGTTATTACACCGCCTGTAAGTCCGCCGTAAACAATAAAACCATTACCGCTTAAAGCCTTCCAAAAGCCGCCATTTCTAATAATATCAGGCAAACTAAGCATCAAAAAGAATAGTTTAGACGAAATAAAGCCAAAAATAACTGATATAAAGCCGACATTAAAAATAACATCAGGATCAAGCCCCAGCTTTTTCGCCCGCCGGTCCGCCATGGAAAAACACACAAAAATCCCAATTCCGATCATCAGACCATAACCATGAAGCGTAACAGGGCCAATTTTTAGTAATTCGTTATACATACAAGTCTCCGTTTATTGTTATTTATTCTTTTGCCCACCCTATCACTTTGAGCCGAAGGCGAAGAACTCTCTTAAAGAGGTCTAAAATGAATATTATCAACGAGCAAATGCGCTCTTTTTTCGGTTACCCGTAAGCAATAAAGCCCGCATTCCAATCTCACCTTAATGATCGCCTGTGACAACCATTTATCAAGTGTCCCGCGTCCCGGTATAAGTGAAATGAACTCATCATTTATATACAATTCACATGCAACCTGATCGGTAACAAAGCTTTTAGAATATAAATGCGCAATAACCATATAATCGCCCGGTACTTTAACTTCAAAGAAAATGTTTTCACCCATAACAACAGGAACGTCATAAGTTATCGGTTCTTTCCCGGTCTCCTCTTCCGGCACATCTTTTGCAAGGTCGCCAACGATTTCCGCATCAAGCGGCTCTAAATCAACAATCTTCATCTTCGTAACAAACTTACGGTGGATTGCCCCTGACTCCGAAAGGAAAAATAAAATACTCTTCGCCCGTGCCTGTAGTTCGCCGAGTGTCAAAGTCCCGGTTTCAAGTGATTCTTCTATATCATCCTCGGCGGAATTTAAAGCGGCGCCATAATTATTAACCACCATATATAAGTCGTTGCCCGCACGTACCATATCGCGAAGTTTATTACCCGCAGGTTCCCCGCCGTCTTCGACATTATTCATCACCGCCCACCAGTCCGTCATGACGATTCCTTCATATTCCCACTCTCCCCGAAGAATTGTCATCAGCAAGTCATAATTAGACGCCGTCCAATGTCCGTTCAGCGGATTATAAGAAGTCATCAGCGAATCAACATAGCCATATTTTACGGCAATCTCGAATCCGCGTAAATAAACTTCCCGAAGCGCCCGTTCCGAAACGACCGAATCCGCTTGTGTCCGCTTAATCTCTTGATTGTTGCAAGCGAAATGCTTAATCGTTCCCGTACATCCCCCTTCAACTAAGCCCTTCGTTACCGCGGCGGCAATTCGCCCTGTCAGAAGCGCTTCTTCCGAATAGTATTCGAAATTACGCCCATTGCGCGGGTTCCGATGGATATTCATCCCGGGGCCTAATAAGGTATCAATCTCATATCCGGCACATTCGCGCCCTTCATATTCATATAATTCGCTAACCAGTTCATCATTGAAGCCGGCTGAAAGCAAAGTCCCGATCGGCATCAATGTCGCGGTATGTCCGCCGTCCAGCCGAATCCCCGATGGCCCGTCCGCGGTACAAGCTATCGGAACCCCATAATTAAGCAGACTTTCACTGACACCGCCGAAAGCCGACGTCGTCCCTTCCATTACTTCAGGATGCCCAAGCCCCTCACCCCTTACCAATGCCGCCAACTCATGATTATTAAGCTGGGCAATAAAATCTTCTAAGTCAGCCTTACCCGTATGAACATCAATAAGCTTAATGCCTTTATCCCCTGTTTGGGTAATCGCTTCCGGTAAATTTTCCGCAATCCGTTTCCGTATATCAATTGTTTTCTTCGGGACGTCCTCAAAAATAAGTTCGTAGGTACCATTATCTTTAAGCTGTCCCGGTTTCATTCGCTGAAAGTCTTTTTCAGGCGCCAAAGCTTCAGATAGCCGGGTAACGACGCGTGTTTCCGGCACGCTGAAAGCGGATATCCGGGTGCATTTCCTAACGCTTACGCCCATGAAAATTTCATAATCCCCCGCTTCTAAGACATAGGCCGACTTAAAACCCGTTACCCCGCCGTCGTCATATGAACACATTTCATTTAATCTAACCGTAAATGATAACTCCTGCGCTTCATTCGGCTTAAGCAACCCGGTTTTCCGGTAATCGATTAACTGTTTCGCCGGCTTCCCAAGCTTACCCTGCGGAGCCGCAAAATATATCTGAACGACCTCTTTTCCTGCATAATTACTGCCGATATTTGTAACCTTGACTTTTATCGTTAACTTATCGTCCTTTAAATCCGCCGCAACCGTCTCTACCTCAAAGTCCGTATATGATAAACCATAGCCGAACTCATACAGCACTTTTTCAGGACAAAAAGTCTCGAAATAACGATAACCGACATAAATATCCTCAACATAAAAATTTCTGATTTCATCTCCGTAATAAGGCGACGACGGATAATCCTTTATCCCCGATGCAATCGTATCAGGCAGCTTCCCGCTCGGGCTTATCTTACCAAGCAACAAATCACAAACAGCACGTCCGCCTTCCTGACCCCCATGCCAGGGAATCATTAAAGCGCCGAGTTTCTCACCGAATTTTTTTATAAAACCGAAATCAATAATATTCGAAACATTAAGAATCAAACAAACATCCGAAAAATGCGCCGTCACTGCCGAAATCATTGCCTCTTCTTTTTCCGTAAACAAAAGGCTTCCCGGCGTTTCCTGATTATCCTTTTCTTCTCCCGCTGTCCGCCCGATGATAATAATCGCCTTCGCCGACTTATGCCGTGCCGCTTTAACGATATCATCCGTAAGGGGCATTTCCTCCTGAAACCACGGTTCCGAAGCAAAACTGCCATCCCCTATGTAGGCAGGATTTAGCTTAACCCACGCTTCATAAACAGCGGCTAATTCTTCATTCACGATATCGCCGCTTGCTCTGAGCGCAGAAAGCGGATTCGTCTTATAGGCGGCATTAACCATCCCGCCCGAACCCGTACCGCAACAATAATAATCTATCTGACACCGCCCAAATAATGAAACCTTCTCACTTTTCCCAAGCGGTAAAATATTCCTTTCATTCTTAAGTAAAACCGCACCTTCAGCCGCCGCCATCGCCGCAACCTGAGCAAATCCCGCAACAACACCACTCATAAACTTATCCTCATGTACCCTCAAATTCTTTACGCTAAAGATATTATATTCCGGTTTGGACATTTCTACAAGAAAAAATTGATAAATGTTTATTATTCTAAGCGTAAAACGAAGGATCTCACGTTCATTTATCGCTTAACGTAAGATTCTTCGCTTCCCGGAATAACAAAAATTTCTAAACTATTGCTTCAAAATCCTCGGCGCCATGCTTACAAAGCGGGCAAATATAATCAGACGGCAATGTCTCGCCTTCATATACATGACCGCAAATTTTACAACGCCACCCCGGATTGTTTTTCTCATCCTGCGGCTTTGCCTGCGGTTTCGGCTTTATGTTTTGATGATAATAACTATAAGTTAGGCTTTCATTATTGTTAAGAACATCACTTTCGGTTAATACCGCGGTAAATACTGTGTGGGAATTAAAATCCGCCATATCGGTAACATCAAAAGACAAATAAGCATTTGTACTTTCAGTTATATAAATCACGCCGTTTGAACTGCGCGCAGTATTATTTTCATAACCGCTTAACTTATCCGCCGTCCGCCCCGATTGAAAACCAAAGCGCTTAAACATCTCAAACGAAGCCTGTGTAGAAAGCACCGAAAGATTAAATTTCTTCGTTTTGGCAATCATATCATGGGTGAAATTCTGCTTATTAACACTGATTACACAAGTTATCGGGTCACTACTGGTTATCTGCAAAAAAGTGTTAACAATACATGCATTATCCCGTCCGTCTTCCTCTGCCGATAAAACAAATAAGCCGTAGCTTATTTTAAATAAAGCTTCATTTCCCATAAATTCTCCTTTTCATTGTTGGGTAAATAAACGACACTTCCTAACTATTAATTTGCACTATCACCTCCTAACATTTTAAATGAACACCGATTACGCCCGCTATTTTTGGAAATATATAACGCTTCATCAGCACATTTCACATAATCGCCCCAGCTCTGACCGCTTAAAACTTTACCTGTCGTAATTCCGACCGAAACGGTTACATGCGGGGCGGCGGCATTGCCTGAATGGGGAATTTCTAGCCCCCTAACCCCTGAAAGCAACTCTTCGGCGATAACTCTTGCGCCGTTTTCATCCGTACTCGGCAGAACGACGATAAATTCCTCACCGCCGTAACGGGCGGCGAAATCGATGGTTCTTTGGGCAGTCGCAGCCATCACCCCGGCGACTTCCTTAAGGCAGGCATCCCCCTGCTTATGACCGTAAGTATCATTATACTTCTTAAAAAAATCAATATCAATCATCAAAACACTTAAGTTACTATTACTCCGCTTCAGGATTTCCATCGTATGATCAAGGTTATTTTCCATAAAACGGCGGTTGTATATCCCTGTCAAAGCGTCCAAATTGGCTTTGTTAAACAAATCATTAATTGTTTGCGCCAGATAACCTATTTCATCGTTCCGTTTAAGCCCGTATATTTCACCGCCCATTTCGTCCTTAAGGGTATCGAGGCTTATACTAAGTTTATTTAACGGCCGAAAAATCAAACGATAATTAAAAATACTGGTAACAGCGGCAAAGAGAAGCAAAAGGATGAGGATAATAATCGCGACGGGTAAAAATTGCGAGCGGTCAAAAAATGCCAATGAACCTGATAAAATAATTACCGACCAATCAGTATTATGAATCGGTGAAACCGTTATATAGCGATATGTATCCGAAGACGACACGATATTTATTATTTCATCAAAACGCTCTTTTTCAGACTTCGCGTCAAGATATGAATTAAGCGCTGATAATACTTTCGGGTCATTGATTAAATCCGTAATCGGCGGCGAATAATCCTGATGCAAAAATTCGCGGTTATCCATCAACGAACTGTCCATATGGACATATCCGTTTGAGTCGATGATAATGCCCCGCATATTATCTTTTTCATATTTGGAAAAAAGTTCGCCCGCCACATGGGAAAACTCTAAGCCTGTG
>WQST01000099.1 GCA_009787745.1 Lachnospiraceae bacterium | reverse complement strand
ATCTTGCATCGGGTTCTTAAAGGATTCCTGGAATTGTGCGGGGGTCATTTCACCGCCGATTATTGATTCCATACCTAAGTTAAATCCTTCAATGTCATTACCGAAACCGCGCCATAAGTCGAAAACAGCAGTCGCTCCGCAGTCTACCATGATGCTAAAGTTATGGTTTTGAAGCGGCTCTTCATAAGCGGTTGCAACGAACCACCAGAAGAGGTTTTCACGGTCGTCACGAAGTTCGACGTCGCCGTCATACCAGTTATACATGTCAAACCAAACATTAAAGACTAATTCCGGTTCCGCAACCCCGGCAGGGATCATATACATTGAGCCGCCGCTTAAAAGTTTACCGGGGTTTGTATCTTTGTTTCCGCTGGGGCCAACCGGCCAACGACACCAAACGGTATCGAAATTAAGCGGGGATTCGGATAAACCGTTCCAGTTGTAATCGCTTTCAGCCGCAATCCAACATGAAATCGGGAAGAAACCGATATTACCCTGTCTGTATGCGTCCTTTCTCATCGTGTTGTGAGGAGAGCCGCCACCGTTGCCGAAATATTCATAATCATAGGGCGGGGCGACCTTCCATGTATTATAGATATCATACATGAACTGTAAAGCTTCGCCTGCCGCTTGTGACGACAAACCTTCATGGTCGCCGCCGGCAATAACAGCGCCGTTACTCATAAAGAGTTCCGCTGATGTCTCAGCAACATAGCCGGCATAACCGTACTGGTCGATCTGTCCGTCGCCGTCTGTGTCCTGAGTCAGGATTTGAAGGTACTCAGCGAATTTATCCCATGTCCATTCACCTCTGTCCCATAATGCATTGGGGTCTTCTAAGTTATTGGCTTCCAAAAGCTGTTTATTGTAAGCTAAGGGATAGCTGTCGGCGACATCAAGTTCAGCACTGACGGCAGTAAACAAAGTTGCTTTTCCGTCGCCTAAATCCAGGAACTTAACGTATTTCTGGTCTGTAAAAATATCATGGTCAGCAGGTAAAACGGTTCTAAGGTCAACCGCGAGCCCGTTCATAGCGGCGGCAATACCGAAATCGGCTAAGTTTACCTGATAAATATCCATATCAGGTGAACCTGCTAAGATTGAGGTATTAACGGATTCCATATTTCCTTCATAAGTCAGGTTGTTATAAAAAACCTTCAAATTGTATTTGGCTTCGACTTCGCGGACTTTTGCAAGCATCAAGTGCGCTCTGTTATCACCTGAGTAAGCAGGGTCTTCTTCAACAGATTGATTGCTTGAATCGAAATATCTGTCCCACCAAGTTCCGATATCAATTCTGCCGTCCTGTTTGGCATCGCCTGATGCCGACGGGGTCGATGTTCCGGGGGTCGAGTCGCCTGAAGGTGTATTTGCCGAACCACCTGTTTCCTGCGCTCCATTGCCGCCACATGCCACGATCGAAAGAGACATGACGAGGGCTAAGCCTAAAGCTAAGATTTTTTTCATATTTTTCATATTCTTCATTCCTCCCTATTCATATCTGTTGCCGATTTTTACACTATAAACCGTAAATTCTTCCCAGCCTTCAACGAACAACTGAGTCCAATCGGTGCGGTTTTCAAAACCGTCGTCCCATAACAATGCCAACTCTTCGTAAGTATATTGAACCTTACCGTTTGCGCCGTTTACCGCTTCAATGTCGTCATAACCGCGAACCCATACGTCACCGCTAATTCCAGGCCAAACAGGAATTTCGCAATCATAAACGATATTGATAAATGATCCCGGAACGAGCAAAGCTTTTTCTTCATCGGTTAAATCAACATAAACTTGTGACCAACCGCCGCCGCCTGTTCCTGAGAATCCTTCGATTTCAGTCATCATGCCTTTGCCCTTCATGAAAGGCATCCCAATCGTAACGCTGTATACTTCGAACTCTTCCCAACCTTCAACGAAGAGATCTTCGAATTTGTCAACCCAGCCTGCGCCGTAGTATTCTTCCATTTGTTCATAAGTATACTGAACAATTCCGTCGCCCGCGGTAATGATCTCAACATCAGTTTCACCGCCCGGGAATGCGCGCATCCAACCGACTTCACCGCCGTTTAAGCCAAGCCAAACGGGAACATCACAGTTATAGCTTATTTCAATTACCGAACCGGGAACCAATAACGCTTTTTCTTCTTCGGTCAAAGGAACATAAACTTGTGACCAGCCGCCGCCGCCGGTTCCTGCGAATCCTTCAATTTCATACTGTTTTCCAAGTGTGAAAATAGGCATTGCTTTGCCGATTCTAACACTGAAAACTTCCCAATCATTCCAACCTTCAACGAAAATTTGTTCAAGTTCGTCAACCCATTCATCGCCTAAGAATGAAGCGATCATTTCATAAGGCCATTGGGAAACAGTATTGTCAGTCGAAACATAAGCTTCGCTGTACATCGGATCCCAAACACTGAATCCGCGCTGCCAATCATAAACCGTTCCGACGAAACCCGGCCAAACAGGTTCGGATGAATTATAGGAAATTTCGATCATTGACCCGGGAACGAGTTTTTCTTTAATTTCATCGGTTACATCAACATAAGCCTGTGACCAACCGCCGCCGCTTGTTCCCGCAAAGCCTTCAAGCTCGATAGCGTCGGCTAAATAATAAAGGTTCGCATCAAGGGCGTCATCAGCCGCAAAATTACTTGCGTAAAACTGTGCCGCCGTATCGCCTTTAAGCAAATTCCCCGCGCCGTCCAGTAAACGGATATTGTCCACATAGAAAGTTACGCTTCCGTTACCGTCTGTCGGGCCATTATCATTTTCTATATACATAACGATTAAATTATCGGAACCTGCCGTAAACAATTCCGTAAGTTTTGTTGCATAACCTATATTAGGATTTTTGTTCTCAAGGAAAACCGCAAACCGATCAAATTTTTCTCTATTGATATTGCCGTTAACCCATGCCCACATTCTGCCGCCGATTGAACTGAAACCGCCGTTATGAGAACTGCCGATCGTCATTTCAATACTAGCTACATTAGCTACATCATCACCCAGCACACTGCCGATGTCGATTGCCAAATAGGGTTTTTGACCCTCAGTGTTTTTTACTTCCAGAGCTTTGGAGCCATTCCAATCGACAATGTTCAGTTCAGACGGATCAGCATTCGCGGGTGCTAAGTACATCGCTACGAATCCCATATTACCATCTTCAAAATCAATACTTGCTTCTTTTACTTCTACTACTTCTGCTACGGGGGCAGGGGCCGGTTCCGGAGCAGGGGCGGGCGCTTCAACCACGGGGTCGGGACTTATGACTTCCTGCTCATTACCGCCGCATGCGGTTAAGGATATCGCCATAACTCCTGCCAGCAATAACGCTACAAATTTTTTTACCTTCAACTTTTTCTCCTCCTTTTAAGTTTAAAGTTGTTGTGTAAAGAATAGCTCTAAAGTGTTATCCTACAATACCACTTCTCTCCACACCTTCTATAAAATATTTCTGCAACACGATATAAATAATGACGATTGGCAATAAGACTAAGATAATCCCGGCGTTTAGATAAAGTTCTTGAACAACCAAATCCATAATCCGGTCCTGATTCGATATCGTCGCCTGTAGGGTCGATATTTTCTTGCCGATCACCACATTATCGCTGATCAGAAATAATTTAGCATAAAATGTATCATTAAACTGCCACACCATTGAGAAAACGGCGACAGTTACAACCGCGGGCATGGCGTTAACAAGCATGATTCTGAAATAAGTATACCATACTCCGGCGCCGTCCACAAAGGCTGCTTCTTCAATTTCCTTAGGTAATCCGCGGAAAAACTGGGTAAAAATGTATATATAAAGTCCCGATCTGACTCCGCATCCAAATAATGTCATTATGTACATCGGCGCCGTCGTACTCATCATATTAATCGACGACCCCGTAATCAATGAAACAATACCCAAAGGGTCAAATTCTCGGAAAGTCATATAAATCGGAAGCATTATCGTGTGGGCAGGGATAACAATCATTATTACTACACAACCGAACAAGAGATTTTTAAAAGGAAAGTTAAAACGGGCGAAACCATATCCGACCATTGAACAAACGAACAGCTGAATCCCTGTTAAAGCAAAGGTATAAAGTAAATTGCGCCCCATTGTCCCCCAGTAATCCATCCGCTCGATTACCAGTTCATATCGCTCCCACGTCGGATTTCTGGGTATTACATATACCATCGGGTCATGGGCATCGGCATTCGATGAAATAGAATTAACCGCCATACCGATAATCGGAGCCAATATTACATAACAAACACCTATGAGGATCGCAATCCGTATGACCATCAGGACTAATTTTTTTGTATCATTTGCGAGAATCTGCATCATATGGCGATCATTTAATGTGAACCTTATTTTATATATGTATTTGTTCATAATAACTCCTTATATTGTCTCTGCCGCGCAATCATACCAAACCAAATCTTAATTATAATAAAACGTCCGCTTCTGAATAATACTGACGACAATAAACAAAATCGCCAGGGTCAGCACCGAACTGACAATACTGAAAACCGAACTCAGTCCATAATTAAACTGTGAAAACGTCGTCGAGTAAGCAAGGTTAACAACATCACTTTTGACAAAGCTGTCAACGATTGTATACACAATATTCGTAATGATATGCGGCATCATCATCGGGAAGGTAACTTTCCAGAATGTCTCATATCCTGTCGCGCCTTCGATATTCGCCACTTCATATAAAGAACCGGGAATCGATTGAAGCGCCGCTAAGAAGATAATAATCTGAACCCCCGAAGCGGCAATAATTGTGTTGATCCTGACGACCGCTTCGATAAGATAGCTTAACAATTGGAGCGGAATACCCAAGTCAAGGAACAAGCCGATAAAGAGTTCGACATTTATTCCGCCGCTGCCCGCCACACTGGCGACTTCGGTGGCTGTCGAACTGATTCCCGCATTCATCATCTGTGCCGACATCGCTAAAGAAGCGGTTATGGCTTCCGACGCCATAATAACAGGCAGGAAGAAAATAACGCGGATAATGGCCCGCCCCGGGAATTTTTTGTTAAGTAAAATAGCGATAAACAAGCTAAAGAAGATAATTAAAGGGACATCCACCAAAATTCCCGAAATCGATCTTGTCAGGATTTGATTAAAATAACCATGACCCATGAATGCGAAGCGATAATTTTCAAAACCAACATTTATTAATGTATAACCGCCCCTCGCGATATCCATCACCAGTTCGGAAAACGAGAATTGTACCGTCAGCACAATCGAACGGACATAAAAATATAGGAAACCGAAGAACCATGGCAGAATAAACAAATATCCTGTCAGCATCCGTCTCTGGATTAGCGTTAGCTTTTTTCTCTTTTTTACGGCGGTTTTCGCCTTTGTTTTATTCTCTGCCATAAATAACTCCCGCACTTCTTGCTTCAATTAAAACATCACCGACACTGACCGGTTCATATGAATAATTTACATATACATCAACACCGTTTGAATACTTAACGATCCGAACATCGCCGTCAATCTCATGATTAACCATCTGCGCTCCTCTGACATAACGCAGTACTTCATTTACCTGATTATAAATATGCGAAGCTTCGTATTTCCATATCGAATAGGTCGTATTAAAGTAATGGTTAAGCCCTGTATATTTCATCCTGTTCGATTCTTCTTTTGTAAAGACATAATGAGGCGCCGCACCGTATTCTATCAAGTTAAGAATCACTTCCGACTTATCTTCATCATGGTTAAAATTAAGCAAAGAACTGCTGTAACTGATATTTCCGTGGATAATCATTTCATAAAGCGGGATATCTTCGTCAATAATAAAGAACTGATTCGGCTTCGTCGGTGCATTGATAATATCCGTCAAATACGGGAAAGTATAATCAAACGCGGAATTACCCATAATATTCATATCAGTAGCCGCAAGCAAATCAAACTGCGACATCATTACATCCAGGGCTTCCTCACGGTTAATGATATTAGTCCGCTTTTTGTCGGAAATCAGATTATTCGTAATATCGCGAAGGGAAAAACCGTCAATATCATATTTAACAATTTTTTTCGTAAAGCGTTCGGTATAACGCGGTAAAAAACTCGGTGAAATATAATTATATAAGACCTCAAGATAACCGCCTGAACTGATTCTCCTTAAAGTAACAGGATTCGATTGACCAAAGGCGGCGGTAAAACCCGCGCCGTAATAACGGCTGGCGACTGCCCGGTAATTAAAGCGGCGATCAGCCCAAGTCACCTGCTGCATATTCAAATCAGCATAAAAACGTCCGCCGTTCTTCGTAAGATGAGCGCTTAAATCCTCGAACTCTTTCTTCGAACCAAGCTTTCTAGTCAGCTTAATCCGGTCGGCCGTATTATTATAGTAACCGCCGTTAAACCAACCTTTGAAAACCATAATCTGATTATCGATACCCAGACTAAATAAATCGTCGGATATCTCACGGGCTTCGCTGAAAGTCGTCATCGGAAATACGCGCAGATACTGCTTCCCTAAGAAGTGATTAGTTTCTTTTACACCGCCGATTATATCATAGTAAAAAGGAATATTAAGCGGGTGGTCGATTGCGGCGATTTCCGCCGAAGGCGTAAGTTTACCTTCATTTATCAGCTTATTCCGGTAATAATTCGCCAGGCCTGAATAACCTTTATCCTCTTCGGTTAAGAAACTATAGCGAACTGTCAGGTTGACATCATAAATATCCGGTTCCTTAACGAAAACATCGCCCGTCGTGGAGCCGAAATAATAAAGATTATCGGCATTTCCGATGATGAAAGTATTGTAAGCGTAGTTATATTCATTAAATGCCCCCGAAACCAGCGCCGAAATAGATGAAAGGGTTTTACCGCCTTCAATCGTCGCCAGAATCGTATTGTTTTCCCGGCAAATACCAAACAGCGGAAGTTTCGCGCTGTCGGAAACCTCTAAAACAGTATTAACTTCAAGAAGCGGGTCAAGGTCATAAACGCTTTGCTGATAAATCGGATAATGCTGTTTTCCGTTATTAAAATTAATCAGCGCACCTGAAGCATTGGGAACGACGAAGTAACCTTCTTCTTCCGGGCCTGCCGCGCCCATATAACGCAATAATTGAATACTTAAAAGGGTACCGCCGCCATGTGACTTGATTTCTGAAACGGGGACGGAAACAACCAGCGCATCACCTTCCAAGCGATAATCCAAGGAAATCTCAAAAGATATCGGAATCGCTATTTCATCCTCAGAACCGCCGTATTTCTCCATCGCTTCGTAATAATCTTCTTCTGTCCAGCCGATATCATCAAGCAAACCTTGCAACCGGGTAAGCAACCGCGTATTGTTCCTCGTAACAGGGTTCATCTCATAAATATCCTTGCCCATATTGCTCTTGCTATAGATACGGCTAAAGGTAAGCCCGTCGGACTCTTCCATTTTGCCGGCTATCTCTTCAATCCTATAACCCGCCAAATAAATCGGAATCGTCCCGGTATTAATCTTGGGCAAATCACCGATACGGTAGCGGTAGCGTAAGCCGTTTTCTAAGCTCTCGACCTCAAACTGGCCTTTTTCTACTGCCATACTGTATGAATCATATATACCGCTTCTGACCATACGGTTATAATATGTGATAATCATCTGCGATTTGAGGAAATTGATGTTAACATTATTGGCAATCGCATCATTTTCTGCATTAAGCGGATTCGTATAGAAAATTTCGCCGTTTCTCTTGTCATAAACAGCGACATTGGCGGTCGCAGTATCGGTATAAAGTCCAAGAATATCATTTTCCGTTACCAAATCAAATCCTTCGACCACATTACTATTGGTGTTAAGAGGCTGATAGGGGCTTCCTTCGGAAACCGTATAAGAACTCAAAAAATCACGGTAACGGTCGTAAAGCATGAAGTTAATCAGATAATAAATCATATAAATAACACCTGTTACTAATACAATCCCCAGAATCCCCAGGATTATCTTCGTAAGCAGTGATAACGGCTTTTTTATTTTTGCGGTTTTGGGCTTTTTACTTTTATCTTTCATGCTCACTCCTAAATTCGATATTATTTCGCCACCTGTAAGAATACGCAGTATTCTTACCGCGTGAAGCTTTAATAATTCTTAGTTCGCGTCTTCTGCGGACTTAGAATTATTCTTCACGTCATACTCTGAATAATAACTCTAAATATATACTACGGAAAAACAATACAACCATGCTAATCATATTAGACAATAACAAAAGCAGGAAAATGATAATCAGTAAAGCGACAAAGGTCAAAAATAGAGTTGTCAGGGTTTTGCCTAAAGTGTAGTTATGAATCTGCATAATACCGATCAGAATCATAATAACTCCGTAAACTACCCCTAAAACCAGCATAATATAATAGAAAACCATCTCATTA
>WQST01000098.1 GCA_009787745.1 Lachnospiraceae bacterium | reverse complement strand
GCGGGACACGCTGTCAAGGTGAGTGTCAGGGGATTTGTATACCTTTAGATGATAAGATGCTAGGGATTAGAGAAGAAATTGAAAGATGGCTTGATAAGGAAGCTGAATAATTGGTTCGTGGGTAAAGCCATTTAGTTTAGGCTGTGTTATCCTAAAGAAAATTAAGGGTTAAAAATAAAAAATAAAAATTCATATTTATCCTTTACAAGAAATAATTCCATATGATATTATAAGTAGTAATGAAAACTACGTTTGGCAGTTAAATGAACTTTGCATTGATTACGGGAAGGGTAAGGGTTATAAAATGAGTTTTAAGTTAGTGGTTGACAGTTGTTGTGAGCTTCCAGAGAAATATAAGGATGATCCGCGCATTGAAGTGATTCCTTTTTCTATGGAAGTGGGAGAGCGTCTGGTAGTGGATGATGATACTTTTATCCAAAGAGATTTTCTTAAATGGATAGCCGACTACCCCGGTGTCGCCAAATCTTCATGCCCTTCACCAGAGCGATATATGGAGTCTTGTGAAACGGATGCGGATGATGTTTATATTATCACGATATCTGCGAAACTAAGCGGCAGTCATAACAGCGCCTCCGTAGGCCGAGATATGTATCTGGAAAAAGCGCAAAAAAATATTTATGTTTGCGATTCGGAAGCGGCGGTTTCCGGCGAAGGAAATATTTGTCTTAAAGCTTTAGAGCTTGCGGAGAAAGGTTTGCCTTTTAAAGAAGTAGTCGAAAAACTCGAAGCTTATCGTGATGAAATGCGGACATATTTTGTCCTTGATAATTTAGAAACTTTACGGAAAAACGGACGTTTGACAGGAGTAAAAGCGCTGGTTGCGTCTACACTCAGTATTAAACCCGTAATGAGTGCCGATAAAGGAAGTATTGTCCAGAAGAGTCAAGCAATCGGTATTAAGAAGGCATTGACTAAAATGGTCGATTTAGTCATTAATGAACGCCCGCATACAGTTGCCTCACGGTTAATAATTGCTCATTGCAACTGCTTGGAAAGAGCGATGGAAGTCAAGAAAATGCTGGAAGAAAAAGCTAGTTATAAAGAGATTATCGTAATTGGCACGAAAGGCCTAAGCACAATGTATGCGAATGACGGCGGTGTTGTGATCGGGGTGTGAAAAGATATTCTAAATCAGCAAAGGACGCTGATTAAGAATATCTAGTCGCGCAGAGCGCGACTTTTCACACGGTAAGAATTGCGCTCGCGCAATTCTTACGGGTTGTTGATAGGCCGGTAGGTTAAAGGGTTAGGTGTTTTTTTAGCCTATTGGAAGTAGTTATGGATAGTGAGAATTTTTGTCCGTTTGATAGGGATAGTTTGAAGAAGGAGTATTTGTTGATATGATCGGTATTGACAAATACTTTTTTGGTGAGCAGATAAAAGGCAGGGTATGTACATATTTCACTAAAGAAATTTAGCATGTTTCCGTTTACTCTAATGACACTTCCGTCATTTAGATAAATATCAGTGCTGAATACTCTGCATACTCCGCAAATGATGTCATTTTCATTTAAGTAAAAGGTTTTGGCATCGGTTCGCAGTTCGATGGTTTTCGTGATATTCTGGTTTAGTTCGATCATCCGGTCAAGAATTTCGGTAAGTTCTAAGACTTTTAGCGGTTTATCAATAAAGAAAATATTCCGCGGCGGATTCGCTAACCTTGTATATGCTTTGCGGTAATCAATTGTTGACACACATAAAATGATAGGAGCGGTAATACCGGTTTCTAAAAGCTTAAGCGCCAAATCCAAACCGTTAATATCACTGTTGGTCATATCAATCAGGAATAAATCATATTGCATCGGCGCATTCAGCAATGCTTCTTCATGCCCGTATGAACGAATATAAAGAACCCTCGTATCGGTTTTTCGGCGATCCGATTCACGGTTTAATAATCGTTCGGTTTGCTTGCGCTCGGCAATATTATCATCACAAACAGCGATATGCATATTAATCCTCATGCATTTCACAAGCGGAACCTGTGAAACTGCTTAGAAAGTGAAAACAAACGCACTTTTCCTAGAAAATAGTAGGTTCAAAATAAAAAAGCAAAGCAATTATTCCCGTGATCTGGATAACCAAAATCGTCGGAAGTCCATATGTAAAATACCAATGCCGTGTTTTATGCCGAAACAAATACATTCCAATCCAGGAACCAATACTGCCGCCAAATATTGCCGCCGTAAAAAGCGTCGCTTCAGGAATCCGAAACCCACGCTTTTTCGCTTTGATTTTATCGATACCCATCAAAAGAAAACCGGCCAAATTGATAAGTAAAAAATAAGAAAATATATAAAACAGTACATCATTCATGTATATTTCCGTTCAATATTGTCATTCTCATGAACTCAGAAGGACAAATATATATCAATTATCATTAGTCACATTAGTAAGCTTCAAAGCGCGAACTTTCGTCGATAAACCGAATAAATTAATAAAACCTTCGGCGTCGTGGTGGTCGTACATATCACCCGTTGTAAAAGAAGCGATATCTTCATTATAAAGCGAGTAAGGTGAAGTCGTCCCCGCTTTAATAATATTGCCTTTATAAAGTTTAAACTTAACTTCTCCCGTGACATACTCCTGCGTACTTTTGATAAATGCGCAAACGGCTTCTCTAAGCGGTGTAAACCATTTGCCTTCGTAAACGATTTGCGCAAGCTTATTACCCATGTCAATCTTTAGAGCATAAGTTTCACGGTCAAGAATCAATTCTTCAAGCTGTTGATGTGCCTCCATCAAAATAGTTCCGCCGGGAGTTTCATAAACGCCGCGGGATTTCATCCCGACGACACGGTTTTCAACAATATCAACAATCCCGATGCCATACTTACCGCCAACCTCATTAAGCGCAAGAATAATATCGGCGACTTTCATTTTTTGCCCATTTAAAGCGACCGGAATACCTTTTTCGAACTTCATCGCAAGATATAAAGGTTCATCAGGCGCTTTGTTAGGGGTATTGGAAAGCACCAGCAAATGATCATAATTCGGCTCAACCGCAGGATCTTCAAGTTCAAGCCCTTCATGACTGATATGCCAAAGATTGCGGTCACGGCTATAACTTGAGTCCGCAGAAAAAGGTAAATCTATCCCGTGGGCGCGGCAATATGCAATCTCATCTTCACGGGACGCCATCCCCCACTTTTCATGCCGCCACGGAGCAATAATCTTTAAATCGGGAGCCAAAGCCTTAACCGCAAGCTCGAACCGAATCTGATCATTCCCCTTCCCCGTCGCACCGTGACAAATGGCAGTACAGCCCTCTTTTCGGGCAATCTCAACCAACCTCTTAGCAATCACGGGGCGCGCCATAGAAGTCCCCAGCAAATATTTATTCTCATAAACCGCATGACCCTGCACACAAGGCACAATAAAATCATCGCAAAACTCATCGATAACATTCTCGATATATAACTTCTCCGCGCCGCAAGACCGAGCCCGTTCCTCTAACCCGTCAAGCTCATCCCCCTGTCCGCAATCAACACAAACACAAACCACATCATATTCAAAATTCTCCTTAAGCCACGGAATAATAGCCGTAGTATCAAGACCGCCGGAATAAGCAAGAGCAACTTTTTCTTTCATCACATAAACCTTTCTCTAAGTAAATTATTGATTTTAATATACAACATATCTCTCCGAAAATCAAGAGTAAATATTCATAAAATGACATTGAGGAATGATTTTTTCAAAAATTACTTGCATAAATATAAGAATTGGTGTATAAATATACATAGCTAATATAAATCGATAAACTAAAAGGACAAAACCAAAATGTTAAAGCCAATGACAATCCGCCACTACCCCGCCCTGCAAGCCCTTTGGCAATCAATAAAAGCCTTCTCCATAAATAGCATAGACGACTCTAGGGAGGGAATCGCCGCATTCCTGACCCGCAACCCGAAAACCAGCGTCGTCTGCGAACAAAACGGAGAAATAATCGGCAGCATCCTATGCGGTCATGACGGCAGAAGAGGCTATTTCTACCACGTCTGCGTTTCCGAAGACAGCCGTATGCAAGGAATCGGGAAAGCCATGGTTGACTATTGTATTGAAGCATTAAAAAAAGAAAATATCACCAAGGTTTCCCTACTCACCTTTACGCACAACCGGCTGGGCAACACCTTCTGGGAAAAATTAGGTTTCACCAAACGTAATGACATCAACCTATACGACTATTTATTGAACCCCGAAAACGAAACAACAATAAATCAATAAATAGAAACATAAAGAACGCGCATATATGGCATAAAAATCGGAAACAATATCATAGAACTACCTATGAAAGGCCGATCATATATGAGCGAAAAGAACATCAAAATAATGGCAATCGACGACTATCAGAATCAGGCAATATCTGATGATACCGTCTCAATTTTTGTAAACGGCAATCAACCGACGGTAAGCCACGCCGGTTTTAAACACTTTAACGGACTGGATAACGGAGCTAACTATCTCACGGTCGAAAGCGATATCTTCGGACATTACGATGCATACCTTGATTTAACCGAAGAAAATGACAGCGGTAACGGAGTTATCTATTTAAGGCTTCAACCTACTCATCGCTATCCTTTGGAACGTAATGTCAAAGCCATTTGGGGGCGCACAGAGCCGGGCAAGGAACTCCACTTTGTGTTTATTGACTCAAAGGAGCGCTATTTTCTCGGCGGGGATTATACCGCAGGCGATAAAGAGATTTGCATACAGCACCAACAGACAGCTTTTTTCAACGGAACACTCTGGAGTTTGCAATCAAAAGACGGTCAAAACGAAGAATTTTGGATTGAAAAAGCAATCGGAAGAAATATCTATTCACTTAGATATCAATTAAATCGTTCCTATGAAAAAGGCAAATGCTTATTAAGGCGCGTATACCCCGTTATCGCTGATGAAAGCGGAGATTTTTTTCTGCCCGTGCCCAAAGAGGAAGAAAACGTAACAGAATACCGTTACTATATGCCGCTTGATAAAAGAGTGATTAAAACAGGAACGTTATAGATAATCGGTTCGCCGTCCTGGGCTTGACCCGGGTGTCGCCATGTGTTACTAATAGATGATAAACCTAAACGGAGGAATACATAATGAAAAAAATAGAAGGCGGTATTACCGGTGCGAAAGGTTTTGAAGCAGCAGGGGTCGCGGCTAATATAAAATATCAGGACCGGAAAGATATGGCTTTGGTATATAGCTTGAAACCGGCTGTTTGCGCGGGTACATTTACGACTAATGTAGTCAAAGCGGCGCCTGTTTTATGGGATATGAAAGTAGTAAAAGAGCAGGGAAATGCCCGCTTAATTATTATAAATTCGGGATTCGCTAATGCCTGTACAGGAGCCGCGGGAATGGAAATTTGCCGTAAAACAGCAGAGGAAGCGGCGAAATTACTTGATATAAAAGCCGAAGAAGTACTGATTGGGTCAACAGGTGTCATCGGTGTTAGTCCGCCGCTTGAAAAATTATTAGCGGGAACGGCTCTATTGATTAAAGAAAAGTCAGCGACACTTGTGTCAGGTAATGATGCCGCAACAGCGATAATGACGACCGATACGGTCAAAAAGCAAGTGGCAGTCGAAATAATGATCGGCGGTAAAAAAGTCACGATCGGCGGGATGAGCAAGGGTTCAGGGATGATTCATCCGAATATGTGTACAATGCTTGCATATGTAACGACCGATGTATTAATTACAAAAGAGATGTTGACTGATATAGTCAACGAAATAATCGCCGATACATATAACATGATTTCGGTCGATGGCGACACATCAACGAATGATACTTTTCTGGTACTTGCAAACGGAGAAGCCGGGAATCCCTGTATTACCGATAAAGGTGATGATTATCAAATTTTTAAAGAAGCACTTTTTTATGTAAATGAGTATCTCGCGAAGGAGATGGCAAGAGATGGTGAAGGCGCTACGACTTTAATCGAGATGAAGGTGGTCGGTGCCGCGAATAAAGAAGATGCAAGGAAACTGGCTAAGTCGGTAATCGGGTCAAGTTTGGTTAAATCGGCGGTATATGGACGGGATGCCAATTGGGGCAGGGTACTTTGTGCGCTGGGGTATTCAGGCGTTATGTTTGACCCTGATTTAGCGGAACTTTATTTCGGGAGTGCCGCCGGAAAAGTAAAGATATATGAGAAGGGTTCGGGGGTAGCCTTTAGCGAAGAAGAAGCCAAGAAGATACTTTCGGAAAAAGCGGTCACAATCTTCATCAATATGAATATGGGAGACGAGAGCGCAACCGCTTGGGGCTGTGATTTAACGGAGGATTATGTGAAGATAAATGCGGATTATCGGAGTTGAACCCTCATGCCGTTGTTTACGGTTTGCCGTAAACAGTAACAAAATCTGATTGAGCAGATTAAGAATTGGTGATATACTATGCAAAGGAATTATTGATAGGAGTAGGGCAATGGATAAGCATGAGCATTTAGAAGAAGTACAAAAAAAAGCGGAGGTGCTGATTGAAGCGCTTCCTTATATTCGTAAATTTAACCGCAAAGTCATCGTCGTCAAATACGGCGGTTCAGCGATGGAGAACGACGAACTTAAAAAGAATGTCATCAAGGATGTCACACTCCTTAAATTAGTCGGTTTCAAACCAATTATCGTTCATGGCGGGGGGAAGGAAATTAACCGCTGGGTTTCAAGAGTAAATAGAGAATCGAATTTTATTAACGGACTTCGTGAGACCGATGAAGATATGATGGAAATTGTGGAAATGGTGCTTTCGAAGGTTAATAAATCACTTGTCAATATGATTCAGGAACTTGGGGTTAAAGCGATTGGAATTAGCGGTAAAGACGGGGGAATGCTAAAAGCTGAAAAAATGTTGTCAGAAGGAAAGGATATAGGATTTGTCGGCGAGATAAAGGATGTTGACCCGAAGATTTTATTTAATTTGCTCGACAATGATTTTTTACCTGTGGTGGCGCCGACAGGCTTTGACGAAAACTTCAATACTTTTAATATAAATGCCGATGATGCGGCTTGCGCTATCGCAAAAGCGGTTAATGCGGATAAGCTGGTTTTTTTAACGGATGTGGAAGGTCTTTATCGAAATTATCCTGATGAAAATTCATTTGTTTCGCGTATTTGTGTATCAGAAGCTGATGAGCTTTTAAGAAGTGGTAATATTAACGGCGGAATGCTGCCGAAACTCAGAAACTGTATTGACGCCATCCAAGGCGGCGACAATTTAGAAAATCACACAAACGGCGACCGCAAACAAGGGGTCGGGCGTGTTCATATTCTTGATGGGCGAATCCCCCACTGTTTATTGCTTGAGATATTCACTAATGAAGGGATTGGAACAGCGATAATTCGCGATGAAGAGGTTGGTACAAAACTATGAAGAAATATATCGAAAAAGGCGAGCAAAATATCCTCCGCACTTATAACCGTTTCCCGATTGTCTGGGATAGGGGGGAAGGTTGTTATCTATTTGATACGGATGGGAAAAAGTATCTCGACTTCGTTTCAGGAATCGGCGTTTTTGCTCTCGGTTACAATGATGATGCTTATAATAAAGCATTAAAAGCACAAATTGATAAAATCATCCATACGTCGAATTATTATTATAATATTCCCGCAATTGATGCGGCGGAACGTTTGGCGAAAATCACCGGATTGGAGCGGGTTTTCTTTACCAACAGCGGAACAGAAGCGGTTGAAGGTGCGATAAAAGCGGCGCGGAAATATGCTTATATGAAAGACGGGCATACCGGTCATGAAATTATTGCGATGAACAGATCTTTCCACGGGCGGACGATGGGCGCCCTTTCGGTGACGGGGACGGAAAGTTACCGAACTCCTTTTGAGCCGTTAATCGGCGGGGTCAAATTTGCGGATTTTAACGATTTCTCATCGGTTTTTGCCTTAGTAAACGATAAGACTTGTGCGATTATTATGGAAACAGTACAGGGCGAAGGCGGTATTTATCCGGCGACACAGGAATTTTTAGGAAAAATCAGGGCATTATGTGATGAGAGGAATATTCTGCTGATTCTTGATGAGATTCAATGCGGTATGGGACGGACAGGTTCGATGTTTGCCTATGAGCAGTATGGGGTAAAACCCGATATTTTGACTTGTGCGAAAGCTTTGGGCGGCGGTTTCCCGATGGGAGCGTTTTTACTTTCCGAGCATGTTGCGGCGAATTCACTTGTACCCGGGGATCACGGCTCTACTTATGGGGGAAACCCCTTGGCAGGGGCGGCGGTTAATGCGGTACTTGATATTTATGAGGAACGGGGCATCCTTGACCAAGTGAGTCAATCAAGTATTTATTTAATCGAATGTCTTGACCGAATGGTTGCCAAGTATGACTTTATCTTATGTCGGAGAGGTTTAGGGTTGATTCAGGGGCTTGAGTGTAAGGAGAGTGTCGGGGGGATACTTAACCGGGCGCTT